>NZ_JACSJV010000010.1:0-772 GCF_018617245.1 Exiguobacterium sp. s121 | reverse complement strand
CGTTCCCATGCCGAACACGGAAGTTAAGCGTCTCAGCGCCGAAAGTAGTTGGGGGATCTCCCCCTGTGAGGATAGGACGTTGCCAGGCTACATATTGGAGGATTAGCTCAGCTGGGAGAGCACCTGCCTTACAAGCAGGGGGTCGGCGGTTCGATCCCGTCATCCTCCACCATTTACACCTGCCGGTGTAGCTCAGTTGGTAGAGCATCTGACTTGTAATCAGAGGGTCGAGGGTTCGAATCCTTTCGCCGGCACCATTTGATCTTTTTAAAAAGTCTACCGCTAGAAATTATACCTTGCCGGGGTGGCGGAATTGGTAGACGCACAGGACTTAAAATCCTGCGAGGGTTTCCTCGTGCCGGTTCAAGTCCGGCCCTCGGTACCATTAATATTTTCCCATGATGATTATTCGTCTCGCACCCTTAGCTCAGCTGGATAGAGCGTTAGACTACGAATCTAAAGGCCGGGAGTTCGAATCTCTCAGGGTGCACCATTTTTAGACGGGAAGTAGCTCAGCTTGGTAGAGCACTTGGTTTGGGACCAAGGGGTCGCAGGTTCGAATCCTGTCTTCCCGACCATCATCACTTATACTGGGGCCTTAGCTCAGCTGGGAGAGCGCCTGCCTTGCACGCAGGAGGTCAGCGGTTCGATCCCGCTAGGCTCCACCATTTTTATTTTTTTTACAGACGAACTTTGAAAACTGAACGATGAGGCAAAAAAAGTTTTACCATTTTTGAATGAAGCGCAAGCTTCGTCAATTTAAGAGCTATAT
>NZ_JACSJV010000009.1:0-899 GCF_018617245.1 Exiguobacterium sp. s121 | reverse complement strand
CCGTTCCCATGCCGAACACGGAAGTTAAGCGTCTCAGCGCCGAAAGTAGTTGGGGGATCTCCCCCTGTGAGGATAGGACGTTGCCAGGCTTTATTTTTTTAAAAAAGTTATTGACTTTACATAGAATGACCTTTAAAATAGGTAAAGTCGATATGACTTAAAACGGTCTCGTGGTGTAGGGGTTAACATGTCTGCCTGTCACGCAGAAGATCGCGGGTTCGAATCCCGTCGAGACCGCCATTTTTAATTTAATACGTATGGCTTTGTAGCTCAGTTGGTAGAGCAAAGGACTGAAAATCCTTGTGTCGGCGGTTCGATTCCGTCCAAAGCCACCATATAACACGCCGGTGTAGCTCAGTTGGTAGAGCATCTGACTTGTAATCAGAGGGTCGAGGGTTCGAATCCTTTCGCCGGCACCATTTTTTCATGGCGGTTGTGGCGAAGTGGTTAACGCACCGGATTGTGATTCCGGCATTCGAGGGTTCAATTCCCTTCAGCCGCCCCATTAAAATTTAATGAGCCATTAGCTCAGTTGGTAGAGCATCTGACTTTTAATCAGAGGGTCGCAGGTTCGAGCCCTGCATGGCTCACCATTTCTCATTATTTTTTATTCAATACGTAATTTCACATGCGGGTGTGGCGGAATTGGTAGACGCGCTAGACTTAGGATCTAGTGTCTTTGACGTGGGGGTTCGAGTCCCTTCACCCGCATCTCTAAATACTTATGCGGAAGTAGTTCAGTGGTAGAATACGACCTTGCCAAGGTCGGGGTCGCGGGTTCGAATCCCGTCTTCCGCTCCATCTTAATACGCGGTCGTGGCGGAATCGGTAGACGCGCTAGGTTGAGGGCCTAGTGGTGGTTAACACCGTGGAGGTTCAAGTCCTCTCGACCGCACCAT
>NZ_JACSJV010000008.1:1755-4788 GCF_018617245.1 Exiguobacterium sp. s121 | reverse complement strand
AAAACTGAGGATTCATCAACACAAACCATTAGACTAGATCAAAGCCTCGACCGATTAGTATCATTCAGCTCCACGTGTCGCCACGCTTCCACCCATGACCTATCTACCTCATCGTCTCTGAGGGGTCTTTCTTGATTGCTCAAAGGGAAATCTCATCTCGGAGGGGGCTTCATGCTTAGATGCTTTCAGCACTTATCCCGTCCGCACGTAGCTACCCAGCGGTGCTCCTGGCGGAACAACTGGTACACCAGCGGTGCGTCCATCCCGGTCCTCTCGTACTAAGGACAGCTCTCCTCAAATTTCCTGCGCCCACGACGGATAGGGACCGAACTGTCTCACGACGTTCTGAACCCAGCTCGCGTACCGCTTTAATGGGCGAACAGCCCAACCCTTGGGACCTACTCCAGCCCCAGGATGCGATGAGCCGACATCGAGGTGCCAAACCTCCCCGTCGATGTGGACTCTTGGGGGAGATCAGCCTGTTATCCCCAGGGTAGCTTTTATCCGTTGAGCGATGGCCCTTCCATGCGGAACCACCGGATCACTAAGCCCGACTTTCGTCCCTGCTCGACTTGTAGGTCTCGCAGTCAAGCTCCCTTCTGCCTTTGCACTCTTCGAATGATTTCCAACCATTCTGAGGGAACCTTTGGGCGCCTCCGTTACTGTTTAGGAGGCGACCGCCCCAGTCAAACTACCCGCCTGACACGGTCCTCCAGCCGGATCACGGCTGCGAGTTAGAGACTCTATACGCAAAGGGTGGTATCCCAAGGGTGTCTCCACCGAAGCTGGCGCTCCGGCTTCACAAACTCCCACCTATCCTGTACATCGCGTACAAAGCCTCAATATCAGGCTGTAGTAAAGCTCCATGGGGTCTTTCCGTCCTGTCGCGGGTAACCTGCATCTTCACAGGTACTATGATTTCACCGGGTCTCTCGTTGAGACAGTGCCCAAATCGTTACGCCTTTCGTGCGGGTCGGAACTTACCCGACAAGGAATTTCGCTACCTTAGGACCGTTATAGTTACGGCCGCCGTTTACTGGGGCTTCGGTTCAGTGCTTCTCTTGCGATGACACATCCCCTTAACCTTCCAGCACCGGGCAGGCGTCAGCCCCTATACTTCATCTTGCGATTTAGCAGAGACCTGTGTTTTTGCTAAACAGTCGTTTGGGCCTATTCACTGCGGCTTATGTTGCCATAAGCGTCCCTTCTCCCGAAGTTACGGGACCATTTTGCCGAGTTCCTTAACGAGAGTTATCCCGCGCGTCTTAGAATTCTCATCTCGCCTACCTGTGTCGGTTTGCGGTACTGGCGCCGACCTCCTCACTAGAGGCTTTTCTTGGCAGCGTGAAATCCGGTGCTTCGCCCTACGGGCTCCACGTCACAGCTCAACCTTGTATGCCGGGCGGATTTGCCAACCCGACGGCCTCGCTGCTTGTCCGTGCACTTCCAGTCGCACGGTCACCTTATCCTTCTGCGTCCCCCCATCGTTCAAACGGTGGTACGGCGGTACAGGAATATCGACCTGTTGTCCATCGCCTACGCCTTTCGGCCTCGGCTTAGGTCCAGACTAACCCTGAGCGGACGAGCCTTCCTCAGGAAACCTTAGGCTTTCGACGGAGGGGATTCTCACCCCTCTTTTCGCTACTCACACCGGCATTCTCACTTCCAAGCGCTCCACGGCTCCTCACGATACCGCTTCACTGCTGCTTGGAACGCTCTCCTACCATCCCTTACGGGATCCATAGCTTCGGTGGTATGTTTAGCCCCGTTACATTTTCGGCGCGGCGCCACTCGACTAGTGAGCTATTACGCACTCTTTGAATGGTGGCTGCTTCTAAGCCAACATCCTAGTTGTCTGTGCAGCGCCACATCCTTTTCCACTTAACATACACTTGGGGACCTTAGCTGATGGTCTGGGCTGTTTCCCTCTCGACTACGGATCTTATCACTCGCAGTCTGACTCCCGAGTACAAGTTGCTGGCATTCGGAGTTTGACTGAATTCGGTAACCCTGTGGGGGCCCCTAGTCCAATCAGTGCTCTACCTCCAGAACTCTTCACCTCGAGGCTAGCCCTAAAGCTATTTCGGAGAGAACCAGCTATCTCCAGGTTCGATTGGCATTTCACCGCTACCCACACCTCATCCCCGCACTTTTCAACGTGCGTGGGTTCGGACCTCCAGTCAGTGTTACCTGACCTTCATCCTGGACATGGGTAGATCACCTGGTTTCGGGTCTACGACGACGGACTGATGCGCCCTGTTCAGACTCGCTTTCGCTGCGGCTCCGCCTCATCGGCTTAACCTCGCCCGCCATCGTAACTCGCCGGTTCATTCTACAAAAGGCACGCCATCACCCGTGAACGGGCTCTGACTACTTGTAGGCATACGGTTTCAGGATCTCTTTCACTCCCCTTCCGGGGTGCTTTTCACCTTTCCCTCACGGTACTGGTTCACTATCGGTCACTAGGAAGTATTTAGCCTTGGGAGATGGTCCTCCCGGATTCCGACGGGGTTTCACGTGTCCCGCCGTACTCAGGATCCACTCTGGAGGGGATGGGGTTTCGGCTACAGGGCCGTCACCTTCTCTGGCCGACCTTTCCAGGTCGTTCACCTACCCTATCCCTTTGTAACTCCGTGTAGAGTGTCCTACAACCCCAGGAAGCATGCTTCCTGGTTTGGGCTGTTCCCGTTTCGCTCGCCGCTACTCAGGGAATCGAATTTTCTTTCTCTTCCTCCGGGTACTTAGATGTTTCAGTTCCCCGGGTATGCCTCACGCCACGCTATGTATTCACGTGGGTGTCCCGCCAGTCTCCCGGCGGTGGGTTCCCCCATTCGGAGATCTCTGGATCGATGTGTACTTACCACTCCCCAGAGCATTTCGCTGTTCGTCGCGTCCTTCATCGGCTCCTAGTGCCAAGGCATCCACCGTACGCCCTTTCTACCTTGATCTAGCGTCTAAGACACACGGTCCTCACGGACCATATGTGAAATTGGTTTTTGATGTCTTGATGAATCTTCAGTTTTCAAGGAACAA
>NZ_JACSJV010000007.1:0-18202 GCF_018617245.1 Exiguobacterium sp. s121 | reverse complement strand
GAAAGTAGTTGGGGGATCTCCCCCTGTGAGGATAGGACGTTGCCAGGCAACAACGCAGGACGACCGAGCATACGCTCGGTCGTTTTTTTACGTTCATAATGAAATCGAACTTCATATTCTGCTTGTTCACACGATGAAATTCCGAACAATTTTAATCTTATTTAAGTTAATGAACACAATTCTGAACTTTCTGAACATCGGGAATTGAATTGCACTTTTACGTTATACCTGTTACCATTACAGAAATATTTCGAAACAAAGATGTAGGTAGAACGAGAAAGGGGCCATCAATTTTTATGTGGGAAAATAAGTTTGCAAAAGAAGGTTTAACATTTGATGATGTATTACTCGTACCACGGTTTTCAAATGTTTTACCACGTGACGTTGATTTAAGCACGAAGCTCTGTGAAGGACTCGAATTAAATATTCCGATCATCAGTGCCGGTATGGATACCGTTACTGAAGCCCCAATGGCGATTGCTATGGCCCGTCAAGGTGGTTTAGGTGTCATTCACAAGAATATGTCGATGGAAATGCAGGCTGAGCACGTCGATCGCGTAAAGCGCTCAGAAAATGGTGTCATCACAAACCCGTTCTATTTAACTCCAGACCGTCAAGTATACGATGCAGAATACTTGATGAGTAAGTATCGTATTTCGGGCGTCCCAATCGTCAACTCAGAAGATGAACGTCAATTGATTGGTATTTTAACGAATCGTGATCTTCGCTTCATCAAAGACTATTCGACGGTAATCAAAGATGTCATGACGACAGAGAACCTCATCACAGCAAAAGTGGGTACATCGCTTGAAGAAGCCGAGCGTATCCTTCATCAACATCGCATCGAGAAACTTCCACTTGTCGATGAGAACGGTGTATTAAAAGGTCTCATTACGACGAAAGATATCGAAAAGGTCGAACAGTTCCCGAACGCAGCAAAAGATAAGCAAGGTCGTCTTCTTGTCGCAGCTGCAGTCGGTGTGACGAAAGACGCGGCTTCACGTGCTCAAGTGTTGGTTGAAGCAGGTGTGGATGCATTGGTTATCGATACGGCACACGGTCACTCAGCTGGCGTACTTGAAAAGGTTCGTGAGTTACGTGATATGTTCCCATCCCTTCCAATCATCGCAGGGAACGTGGCAACAGCAGAAGCGACGCGTGCATTGATTGAAGCAGGAGCATCCGTCATTAAAGTTGGGATTGGACCAGGCTCGATCTGTACGACACGTGTCGTCGCAGGTGTCGGTGTTCCGCAAATCACAGCAGTCTATGATTGCGTGATGGAAGCGAAAGAGCACGGTGTCTCAGTCATCGCTGACGGTGGAATTAAGTACTCTGGTGATATCGTCAAAGCCATCGCCGCTGGAGCCAATGCAGTCATGCTCGGAAGCTTGCTTGCGGGTGTGAAAGAGAGCCCAGGTGAAATGGAAATCTATCAAGGTCGTCAATTCAAGACATACCGTGGTATGGGATCAGAAGCATCGATGAAACGCGGAAGCCAAGATCGTTACTTCCAAGAAGCAGACAAAAAATTCGTTCCTGAAGGTATCGAAGGTCGCGTCGCGTATCGCGGTGAACTGGCTGACACGGTCTATCAATTGATTGGTGGTCTTCGTTCAGGTATGGGGTATTGCGGCGCTGCCGACATTCGTGCCCTTCGTGAAGATACACAGTTCATTCGTATGACAGGTGCTGGACTCCAAGAGAGCCACCCACACGATGTCAACATTACAAAAGAAGCACCAAACTATTCACGTTAATGAAAAAGCCGCCATCCTGTTCACTCAGGATGGCGGTTCTTTATTTGCGTTTCTCGACTAAAATGACGGTACCTCCCTGATCTTGAGCAGGAAGTGAGACGGTCACCTTCCCGTCTTTTTGAACAGTGTATGATTTGCCGCTATAGCGGTCAATCAAAATAGTCTTCGCCTTATACGACGTCTTAAATGAAACGGTTTGTGCTTTCTCTTTCGTGTTCAATCCGACGAGAACGGACTGTTTGCCGTAGGCCCGCTCAAAAATCGAGTAACCAGAATTGGCATTCACAGAGACGGATGATCGTGTTCCTTTACTGAATACGTGAGAATAGTCTGCACGGATATTCAATAGTTTTTGGTAATGCGTATGCATCGCTTTCCCTTCTCCTTTGACACGTGACCAGTCAAAGTCATAGCGGTTCTCATTGAACTCACCTTTATCCATATCCCCTGCATGTTTCCCAGATTGCCCGACTTCTTCTCCGTAATAGATGACCGGTTGACCTTTGGCCGTAATCTGAAGGGCGGCAGCGACCATTTGCTTACCTGTGTCTCCATCTGCGCGCGAGACGAGGAATCCATCTTCGTCGTGGCTACTTAAGAATTGTCCAAGCGTTGCTTCATTCGATAATTGGTTATTCCGATATTGGAGCGATTTTTCTACATCTTCAATGTTGCCGTTTACGAATCGCTCGGCCTGGTATTTAAAATCGAAGTCGAGCAAGGAATCCATTTGTCCACTCCGCAGATAACCGCCTGTATTGTTGATGCTGGCTCCATAGTGTTCGCCGATGAGTTTGAAATCTGGCTTGATTGTTGTCAGCTCATTTTTGAATGATTTCCACGTCGTTGAATCTACATGTTTGACCGTATCGACACGGAAGTAGTCGATTGTATTTCCTTTTTTCGTTTTCGAACGTTTGATCCAATCCGTCTGCCATTTGACCAATTGCTCCCGCACGGCCGCTTCCTCGGTCTTGAAATCAGGAAGACCAGATAAGGACATTCTGAGGTCGTCCCCATCGACCGGATTCTCGCGAATCATGCCATCGAATACTTGTCGTTCTGCATCCGTCGGGAAATTCGTGACGGCTGAACTTGCACCTGGTTCCATGCCGTAGCCTGGATGGTTCAAGACGACATCGACCATAATTTTGATGCCACGCTTATGCGCCTCGTCAATCAATTTATGGAATGCGGCCATATCTCCAAGGTGTTCATCAAGTTTTTCAAAGTTTTTCGCCCAATATCCGTGATAGCCATATTGAGACCCATCTTTCCCATAACGCAAATCCCAATCGATGTTATCCACAATCGGTGTAATCCAGATTGTATTGATGCCTAAGTCATCTAAATAATCGAGTTTTTTTGTGACACCCGCAAAGTCTCCACCATGGTACGATTCCAGATGGTCTTTATCATAGTACTCACGGTTCGGATTATCATTGGACACGTCCCCGTTGTAGAAGCGGTCGGTTAGCATGAAGTAGATTCGTGCCTCATCCCAATCAAATGCTTGTTTCTCTTTCATCGATTTCGGAACGACACGGATGGTGGTCTTCGAGCGATGGACATTTCCATACTGGTCGACGGCTGTGACAGAGAGCGTCTTGTTTCCTGGTTTGATCGTATCTTTCACCGCAATGGTTTGAGCATTCAATGCACGGTCGATGTGCAACTTAGCGGGTCCTCCGAGAGGTCGTGCATCGATATAGAGTTCACGAAGCGTCACTCCCTTTGGTAAGGTTGGTTTTACCCGTAGGACGGCATTTTCTCTGGAGCTAATCGCTTTTGGACTGACTGAAGAAGTGAGTTTGACGGTCGGTTGGCGATACTCGATTTGAGAAGCCTCAAAGTACGGATCCTTCACTTCAGTCGTCACCCCGTCTTTTGTGACGAGGTACGTGTAATCATGAACGCCTTCAGGCAAACGCACTGTGTGGCGGAACCATTCGTTTTCAGGCTCATACGTCATCGGATAAGTTTCATCATTGATTTTGAGTGCGACCTGTTCGATTTCATTCATTTTTCCGGATTCATAAAGTGCTACATCGCGGTAGAAGAAACTAATCCCGTCTGTACCGTACACTGGTCCGTTGACTGTCGGAACTTGATGGAACACACCTTTGCCGCTTTCGACGAGGACCTTCGTGACACGGTCTTCTCCGAGCGTGACGTATCTGTCTTCTCCGTATGCGTCCTTCACAGCCCAATCCGTTCCTTTTCGGATCACAAATCCGACTTTGGTGGCGTCTTGGCCAACGGGGATTCGGAAGATGGCCCCGTCCTCCGTGATGCGATACGGGTCAACTTGGCCGTCTTTTTTACCGGTGCTCCACGTCCACAAGTTCCAATCCGTATAATCTCCATCCGCGCGGACATACTTCATCTCGATATAACGAGTCGTTTCCCATGGATCGGCGAGCTTGGTTGCCGTTTTGAACGAAGTCGTCAAGGCAGGGAGTGACGTGTTGGAAATCGTCCCTGTCACCGCATCCGCTGGGATGGTCGCCGTATATGACGTGTCGAGTGCGAGTGCCTCTTTCGGCTGAAGTGTCACGGTCGAACCGTTCGTTGTCACGTCGACCGGGATTTTTGTCTCTCCTTGTTGAAGCGTGACTGCTTCAGTATCGAGACGGACAGGTTCGTTGAACGTCCATGTGATTGGGGTAGACACATCCACGTCGATCGAGGATGAAGCCGGGGTCACCGAAACGACCTCAAGCTGATCAATCGTCTCCACCCCATTTAACGTGAACGGGGCACTATATACGGATTGCGTCGACGGAGTAGCAGCGACGTTCCAGCTGTTCGCCAGTTGGTTGGCCGCGTTACTTGGAATCGTATCGAACGCACCATGCTCTCCTGCATTATTGCCGCTCAATACAGTCAAGGCACGAACTTGGTCTCCATTGTTTAGCCCGAGTAAGGATAATGGAATCTTTCCTTCGAATCCTTTCGTCCGGTCCACTGCGAAAGCCGCACCGTTCAATTGGTTCAATTGTAAGAGTGGGGTATCCTGTCCGGCCTTATAAAGGGCGGCCTCTTTGACTTTTTGATCGCCATCGACACGAACGAGAACATGATATTGAGGTGCCTTGTCGACGCCTGTAAAGTCGAATGGGTATCCGAGTGGATTTTCAGAGACGCCAGAATCTTCATCGTTAATTTGAAGGGCGATGTTAATGTATTGTCCGTTGTCGCCCCAATTCGGGACATTGTTCGCATCTACATAAAAATAAAGATGTTGAGCATCGTTTTGTATGTATAAATCACCGACATCAAATCCTTGCCAACCCGTAGCCGGGGAAGTCGCAAGGGCTGGGATCGAGCTCCAGTCTGTTTTCAATCCATCAATCGTCATCATGGTCGGTTCGGCCAATGCGTTCATCGGGACACCGGCTTGAATGAGTAATGCTCCGGAAAGGATCAGCGTTGAAGCCTGACGAGCGGTTGTTTTTTTCATGAGGCACCTCTTCCTGTCAAATGGATTTGCACACTTTTATGCAAACGTTTTCAAAAATAGTTTATCGGAACTTGAAAGCGCTAACAATATGTTTTTGAAAAAATAATAAACCGCCTCTCCTATTCTGAAAGGAGAAGCGGTCAAGAGGATGAGGCGACAAGCTTCCCTTTTACAATCAGGCGCTCTGTCGTATCGAACGTACACGTGATTAACGTGATGGTTGGGGTTGAGGTGACATCTAATACATCGACTCGTTCAGGAGAGACGGTTTCAAGCGAAGTGACTACATACTCGTACGTTTGCGTTTCATCTTGAAGGTAGATCGTGGCACCGACCTCGATTTCATGGAGCGGTCCGAATAGGGCAGTTGCTCGTTGTAGGTAGTGGCCGGCGAGCGCGTAGTTCCCTTTGCCCATCTCTTGTTCAGGATGCATCGTTCCGGTGCCTACCGCGAGACTTTCATTGTCCAAGCCTTTCATGATGGGAAGTTTCAGTGAGACATCGGGAATTGAAATCACGCCGATTGTCGGCAAATTATGAAACCGATTGCGCGCTTGTAGGACGTCCGATACAGAGAGCGGACTGACGGCTTTAAAATTATAACTTGGATCAAATTCGCTCTCTTCTTGAAATTCCATCTGTTCCACCACGTATTCACTCGTCGAACTAACAATGGCATTTTCCCAAATTGGACTCGTCAAAAAGAGGATGCCGCTCCCAATGAGTAAAAGTCCGATGAGCCACCGGATACGTCGATTCATGACTTCCCTCCTTTTGAAACTTCCCACGCAAGCATCAACTGAACGATCACGTCAGGTAAAGTCGACTCAGACAAATGCGCAAACCCGAACAGAAATTGCTTGTGGGAGTCCGGATGCACGATACGATAGTCGTTCATGGATTTAATGGCGATTCCGGCGGATTCGGCGGACCGCTTCAATTCTTGCTCTGTTCGCTCGGTCGCGATGGTCAACACGACGTGCAATCCGGCACTTGCTCCGGTCACGGTGACGGTCGGTTCGAATGGTCGGAAGGCGGAGAGGACACTTTCTAACTTACGACGGTATATTTTTCGCATCCGGTTCAAATGCTTCTCAAAGTCACCGCTCGACATGAATAAGGCCAACGTCTGTTGTTCGAACCGGGGAACGCTACAGGTGAAATACTGGTGTCGTTCCCGGTAACGGTTTAACAAGGGTGTCGGTAAGACCATATAGCCGATGCGTAAGGATGGCATGAGAGATTTTGAAAACGTACTGATATAGATAACCCGTTCGTTCGGGTCCATGCTCTGCAGTGACGGAATCGGCTTGCCGCTATAGCGAAACTCGCTGTCGTAATCGTCTTCGATGATATACGTCTGATGGACGAGTGCCCAATTTAACAAACGTTGCCTTCGACTGACAGACAGGACGGTCCCTGTCGGAAATTGATGAGCAGGTGTGACATATAGTGCATCGATTGCATGACGCTCGAGCTCATTCACACAAACACCACTATCGTCTACGGGAATAGGAATCGACGTGCGTCCTTGTTGTTCGAACAACAATCGCGTGAGCGGATAACCAGGGTCTTCGATCCCGAAGATAGACGAGTCCGGTAATAGATTCAAGAGTTGTGGCAACAGCTGTTCCGTACCGGACCCGACGATGATCTGTTCTGGTGAGCACTGTACGCCACGGGAGTGATAAAGATATGTGGCGATTTCTTGGCGTAATTCTAGATCTCCTTGAACAGAACCTAACGCAAGTAATTCATGATTCACGTCATCGACGACATGTTTGATGTGTCGCTTCCATCGTTCAAACGGGAAGGCAGTCGTGTCGATTTGACTCGGGGAAACATCATAATCATATGTCTTTCGCTGAGGGGCTGGTGTGATGGTACTACTCGAGCGCCGGACGTACAGTTCCTCTTGAGGTAACACATAAAATCCTTTTCGAGGAATGGACTCGATGTATCCTTCGGCGAGTAACTGGGCATACGCGAACTCGACCGTGGTCTGCGAGACATCTAAAAATTGAGAGAGCTTACGCTTTGAAGGTAATTTGGTTCCTGTCTTTAACGTATCGTCGAGGATGGCATCCCGAATGTGTTTATACAATTGCTCGTAAAGCGGGATGGACGATTCTTGATCAAGCGATAAGGTAAGCATATCCATGGTGTGACGTTCCTTTCTTTACGAACCAAAAAAGAAGTAGAGCATAAACCCAAGAATAATGATGAAAGAGACAATCCCGGGTGTCCCGAATGAGGCACGATGACCCCCATCAAACGAATCGCGGTTTAACATACGTACTCCTCCTTTATACTTCAACAGGTTCGTGATAGATGAAATAGAGTCCTTTATTTAAAACTGACCACTTTAAATAATGAGAAACTGGCACTTTTAATATAGTCAATTCAACTTATACTAGCAAGTAGAACACGAATCAATGGAGGGATTTCAATGGAAAAGAGACAAGTAGGGACAGATAAAGTAAAACGTGGGATGGCTGAAATGCAAAAAGGCGGCGTCATCATGGACGTCATCAACGCTGAACAGGCGAAAATCGCTGAAGCTGCCGGTGCTGTGGCTGTCATGGCACTCGAACGTGTACCATCAGATATCCGTAAAATGGGTGGCGTTGCCCGTATGGCTGACCCGACAATCATCGAAGACGTCATGGGGGCAGTATCTGTGCCGGTTATGGCAAAATGCCGGATCGGGCATATCGCTGAAGCACGTGTCCTCGAGTCGATGGGGGTCGACTTCATTGACGAGAGTGAAGTGTTGACACCAGCCGACGAAGAGTTCCACTTGTACAAGCGCGACTATACGGCGCCGTTCGTATGTGGAGCACGCGACCTCGGTGAAGCAGCCCGCCGTATCGGTGAAGGGGCAGCGATGATTCGTACAAAAGGGGAGCCGGGAACAGGGAACATCGTCGAAGCGGTTCGTCATATGCGTACAGTCCAAGCTCAAGTGAAACGTCTCTTGTCGATGAGTGTGGATGAGGTCATGACAGAGGCGCGCGACCTCGGTGCACCGTTTGAAGTATTGATGCAAATCCGTGAAGCGGGCCGTCTGCCGGTCGTAAACTTTGCGGCAGGTGGAATCGCGACACCAGCGGATGCTGCCTTGATGATGCACCTCGGGGCAGATGGAGTCTTTGTCGGATCTGGTATTTTCAAAGCGGAGAACCCAGAAAAATTTGCACGTGCCATTGTAGAAGCAACAACGTATCACGATGACTATGAGCGAATCGCACACTTGTCAAAAGGATTGGGTGAGGCGATGAAAGGACTCGACGTCCGCACACTCAAAGAAGAAGAACTCATGGCACCACGAGGCTGGTAAGATGGTAACGATTGGCGTATTAGGAATGCAAGGTGCGATTCGTGAGCATGTTCGCATGCTGGAAGCGCTCGGTGCTCGAACCGTTGTCGTTCGCTCGGTAGAAGACTTGGAGTCAATTGACGGACTCGTGTTACCAGGTGGAGAGAGCACGGCAATGCGTCGACTACTCGATCGTTATGGATTACTTGAACCACTTCGAGAGACGGAAACGTTACCAATGTTCGGCACATGTGCCGGCATGATTCTTCTCGCGAACGAAGTCGAAGGGTATGACGCCCACTTGAAGAAAATCCCGATGACAGTGAAACGCAATGCGTTCGGACGTCAGGTCGACAGTTTTGAAGTCGACCTTCCAGTGAAAGGGATCGATGAGCCAGTCGAAGCGGTCTTTATTCGTGCCCCACAAGTGGCACGTGTCGAACCGGAAGTAGATGTGCTCGCTGAAGTGGAGGAAGCGATTGTGGCGGTCCGTTACAATCAGTATCTGGCTTGCTCGTTCCATCCCGAATTGACGGATGACCTCTCGTTACATCGCTATTTTATCGAGATGGTCAAAGCGAATCAGAGTCAACATGTATAAGTTTGAGGGACCTCGCAAAAAGGGGGTCCTTCAAACTTATTTTTTGTTACACTGAACAAAGAAGCGTACAGAAAGGGGAAACGATGTGAAGGCCCGTTATTTCATCATATTGCTCACTGTCGTATTCGTCATACAGACCATGTTGCCATCGGCTGCCTCTGCGGCCGCTCCGAAAGTGGATGCAGCAAGCGCGATGCTTGTAGACGTGACGACAGGACAAGTTCTATTTGCCAAACAAGAAGATTCGATGCTTCAGCCGGCTTCAATCACGAAGCTGATGACTGCATTTTTGACGCGTGAGGCGATTCAGGCAGGGAAACTCAGTTGGACACAAGAAATCACACCGAGCGATGCTGCTTTGGCGTTGACGAGAAAGCCGGGGTTGGCACGAATCCCGCTGTTAAATAAACCATATACCGTCAAAGAATTATACGATGCCGCGTTGATTCGTTCAGCGAATGAAGCGGCCGTAACGCTCGGGGAGGCCGTATCCGGTTCGGAAGAGGCATTCGTCAAAGAGATGAATCGCCGGGCTGATGAATTAGGGATGACGCAAACGACGTTCGCGAACGCCTCAGGACTCGATTCTGAATCCGCTGGCCTACCGGGAGACAACTTGACGTCTGCTAAGGACTTGATGAAGCTCGCGATTGCGTATTTGACGACGTATCCGGAAGTGCTCGACGTGACGAAGCGGGCATACGTGGACGTCGACGGTGTTCGATTTGATGCGACGAATCGCATGCTCGCTAATCGTGACCTCGCTTATCCGGGAATGCTCGGCTTCAAGACAGGAACGACGAATGAGGCGGGATATTGTTTCATCGGCGTATCCACACGGGATGGGCGTACCGTTTTGTCGGTCGTCCTCGGTGCAACATCGGACGAGGGACGTTATGCAGCAACGAAAGCGCTACATGATTATGCTTATGCGGATTTCGTGATGACCCCAATCTTGCGGATGGGGGAGACAATCTCCAAGATGGCAACGGTCTCTCAAGGCGAGGAAGAGCAAGTCGCGGTCCGAACGACGAACGACTTTGAAGTATTAGTCGAAAAAGGAAGACCCGTACCGGAGCCTGAATATGATCTGCTTGATTTAGAGGCTCCGATTAAGGCTGACACACAGGCAGGCATGGTCACCATCGATTCTTCGGAGAACGTACGCTATTTAGAGGGAGAGGCTCCTCCTAAGATGGCACTTGTTACAGCGGAGTCGGTCGATACCGCCTCGTTCTTGACGAGAATAACGCGAGCTTTTTTGGATTTCCTCGATCAAATCCGACTCGCACTTGGAAAAATCAGTCTTGTCGAACAAGTTGAGATGTTGTAAAGTAAGATTAATTCAATGACAGATGCGATGATGAGAATAAGTACGTTACGTACGTCTACTGACAGAGAGCTAGTGGTTGGTGCAAACTAGTGAGATGACGTGACCGAATCGGCCTCGGAGCATTGACTTGGAAACAAGTCACGTTCGCACACGTTACGTGCATCGAGTGGCTCAAACATTTGGGCAACGAGGGTGGCAACGCGGATCCAAGGTGGTTCGTCCCTTTCCTACGGGAAAGGGACGTGCCACCTTTTTTATATGAAAAAGGAGGAATAGCAATGTTAGACATTAAACGTTTGCGACAGGATTTTGAAGGGATTAAAGAAAAGTTAGCTCACCGGGGGGAAGACTTGAGTGCACTTGACCGCTTCCCACAACTAGAGGAGAAACGTCGCGACTTGATCAACGAAGTCGAAGTGAAGAAAGCGAAGCGCAACGAAGCGACAAAACAGATCGCTGAATTGAAGCGGAACAAAGAAGATGCCGAAGGTCCGATTTTAGAGACACGTCGCCTCGGCGATGAAATCAAACTGTTGGACGAAGAGTTACGCGAAGTTGAGGCAGAACTCAACTTGATTTTACTCAGCATCCCAAATATCCCGCACGAATCAACACCAATCGGCGAAACGGAAGACGACAACGTGACGATTCGCGAAATCGGGACAAAGCCTGAGTTTGATTTCGAGCCTAAGCAACATTGGGACGTGATGGAAGATCTTCAAATCGTCGATGTCGAGCGCGCTGGAAAAGTAACAGGTAGCCGCTTCGTCTTCTATAAAGGATTAGGCGCTCGCTTAGAACGTGCCCTCATCAACTTTATGATGGACCTTCATTCAGATGAGCATGGGTACGCTGAAGTGTTACCTCCTTACATGGTCAATCGAGATTCGATGACAGGAACGGGTCAGCTTCCTAAATTTGAAGAGGATGCATTTAAAGTAGCGGATACGAACTACTTCCTCGTTCCGACTGCTGAAGTACCGGTCACGAACATGCACCGTGAAGAAATTCTTCCGGAAACACAACTTCCAATCGCGTATACTGCATATAGTGCAAACTTCCGTTCTGAAGCTGGGTCAGCGGGACGTGACACACGTGGATTAATTCGTCAGCACCAATTCAATAAAGTCGAGCTCGTCCGTTTCGTAAAACCGGAAGAGTCTTATGAGCAATTGGAACTGTTGACAGGTCATGCTGAAGAAGTCTTAAAACGTCTAGGCCTTCCTTATCAAGTGCTCAGCATGTGTACGGCAGATCTCGGATTCACTGCCGCGAAAAAATACGATATTGAAGTATGGATGCCGGCACAAGGGGTCTATCGTGAAATCTCGTCTTGCTCAAACTTTGAAGATTTCCAAGCGCGTCGTGCGGGAATTCGTTTCCGTCGTGACGCCAATGCGAAACCTGAGTTTGTGCATACGTTGAACGGTTCAGGTTTGGCGGTCGGACGAACGGTCGCAGCGATTCTTGAAAATTATCAACAAGCGGATGGATCGGTCGTGATTCCAGAAGTTCTTCGTCCTTACATGGGTGGAAAAGAAAAGATTGAAATGCCGAACTAAACGCTTGAGCAGCCTCGATTTTGAGGCTGCTCAATTTTTTTAATGTTTTTTCACAAAAGGGTTTGACATCTGTCTCTTCAGTTGGTACTATAAATCATGTCGAGCGACACTGTTGCTCACGAATTGCATATGAGCTTTGGAGGTGTACCCAAGTGGTTTAAGGGAACGGTCTTGAAAACCGTCAGGGGTGTAACAGCCTGCGTGGGTTCGAATCCCACCACCTCCTCCATTTCTTTTTTGGAGGCTCACACAATTTTATATCTTTTGGAGGTGTACCCAAGTGGTTTAAGGGAACGGTCTTGAAAACCGTCAGGGGTGTAATAGCCTGCGTGGGTTCGAATCCCACCACCTCCTCCACTTTCTTTTTTTTACACTTTTTTAGGCCTGGAGTTGTACCCAAGTCCGGCTGAAGGGGACGGACTCGAAATCCGTTAGGAGTCGCAAGGCTCGCGTGGGTTCGAATCCCACCAACTCCGCTTTCAATCGGGCATCTGCAGAGGCAGATGCATTTTTTGTATCCACAGACATAAGCGCTGTGGATTTTTTTATGCACAAAAAGAAGGATTACGCTTTCGTTGGCGCAATCCTTCTATTGATTATCTCACTTTTGCTTCGCGTGCAATCGTGAGTTGCTTTTCAATTTTCTCAAGAATGAGTTCGACTGAATCTGGGTCGTTGATGAGGTCATACTCTTCGATCGAGAGACGCAATACCGGGCACAGGTTGAAGTTGTTGATCCATTCTGTGTAGCGGGTGTACATCTCTTCCCAATAAGCGATTGGTGTTTGCTGTTCCATCTCGCGACCGCGCATCTGAATGCGTTCGAGTACTTGTTCGAACGAACCTTCAAGATAGATTAATAGATCCGGGTGCGGGAAGAACGGTGTCAACACCATTGCCTCGAACAAACTAGAATACGTTTCGTAGTCTGTTGGTGACATCGTCCCTTTTTCATAGTGCATCTTGGCGAAGATGCCTGTATCTTCATAGATTGAACGATCTTGGATGAAGCCGCCACCGTATTGGAAGATTTTCTTCTGTTCTTTAAAACGTTCTGCCAAGAAGTAAATTTGAAGATGGAAGCTCCAACGTTCGAAATCATGATAGAATTTATCGAGGTAAGGGTTGGTATCTACTTTTTCGAGAGACGTTCGGAAATTCAATGCATCGGCTAACGAATTGGTGATCGTTGATTTCCCAATCCCGACCATTCCCCCGATTGTAATGATTGTATCGTTCGGGATGTTATATTTATCAATCAGCTTCATTTTATTTGGGCTCCTTTAGTTAATTCTAATTCACGCTCAATCGTTTTTAGGACATGAGTCAAGTCGTCCGGATTGTGTACAAAGTCGAGTTCATCCCCACTGAACGAGAGAATCTTCACTTCTGGATGGGCCGCGCGATACGATTCAACAAACGTCTCATAGTCGTGAGCAAGTTGTTCGAGGTAATCACGAGACATATTTTCTTCCACTTCACGTCCACGCAAGGCGACTCGTTTCATTAATGTCTCAATGCTGGCATGTAAGTAAATGACGACATCAGGTTTCGGCATATCATGTGTCAAAATCTTATAAATCTGCTCGTACTTGTTCAAATGTGCCGGTTTCAGCGAACGGTGAGCAAAAATCAAGTTTTTGAAAATATGATAGTCCGAAACGACGGATTGTTGCTGACTCAAGTGGTGTTTGTGAATATCATCCAACTGCTTGAATCGATTGCACAAGAAGAACATTTCCGTTTGGAAACTCCATTCTTCGATATCTTCATAAAACTTGCCGAGAAATGGGTTCTCTTCTACAATTTCATTCAGCATCTGCATCGAGAAATGCTGACTGATGATATGGGCCAGTGATGTTTTCCCGACACCAATCGGTCCTTCTACCGTTATAAACATATGATGTCATCCTCCATTATCCAAAGTGCAAGTTCCATTCTAGCACACAATACGAGCGATATGGCGAGGGATTTGATTTTCATTTTTTTTCATAGTTTTAAATAAGAAATGAGGTGAATCGATGGAACGTGATGAGCGATTTATGCAGTTGGCCATCGAAGAAGCGAAGAAAGCAGAAGCCATTGGCGAGGTGCCGATTGGTTGTGTAATCGTAAAGGGAGACCAGGTGATTGCAACTGGGCACAATCGTCGTGAGACAGATCGTCTGGCGGCAGCACACGCCGAAATGATTGCGATTGAAACGGCTAATGAAATGTTAGGAAATTGGCGATTAGAAGACTGCGAACTATACGTTACCCTTGAACCGTGTCCGATGTGTGCGGGCGCAATCGTGTTATCTCGCGTGAAACGTGTCATTTTCGGTGCCTACGACCCGAAAGGTGGATGTTGCGGGACATTGATGAACTTGGTGCAGGATGAGCGATTCAATCACCAAGCTGAAGTGACAGAAAATGTTTTAGCAGAAGAATGTGGACAGCTCCTGACAGATTTCTTCCGAGCGCTTCGGGAAAGGAAGAAACAAGACCGACTCAATCAGAGAGGTTGCAACCCAACCGATTAAACAGTATAATGTAATAGCACTCGAGATAGTGCCTAATTTCATTTACCCATTTGCCGTGCTAGGTGGGGAGGTAGCGGTGCCCTGTCACTCGCAATCCGCTGTAGCGAGACTGAATCCCGATTCGAGGGAGTGCGCTGGTGTGGTCTGCCTTATGTAAGTGGCGTTGACGTCTGAGTCCTGCGCAACGGTCACCCATGAACCAGGTCAGGTCCGGAAGGAAGCAGCCTTAAGTGGTGACGTACCGTGTGCCGCAGGGGTGCTTGGGCTGAGCAAACTGCATGAGTAACGCATGTTGACGTGCTTTCAGAAATCGGTGCGCGGCAGATTTATTTTATAACTTCAATCTATGGCCCCCGGGCTGTAGATTTTTTTGTATGATGAGATAGAGAAGAACAGTAGGGAAGGAGGCGAACTCATGGCGTATCAAGCGTTATATCGTGTATATAGACCTCAATCGTTTCAAGAGGTCGTCGGTCAAGTCCATATCACACGTACGATTCAAAATGCTCTGTTAGAGGAGCGGATGTCACATGCGTACCTATTTTCCGGCCCACGTGGAACGGGGAAGACGAGTTTGGCGAAAATCATCGCCAAGGCAATCAACTGTGAAAGTGCGCCGACACGTGAACCATGTAACACCTGTCCGACGTGTATCGCCATCACGGAAGGGACAAGTCCCGACGTGTTTGAAATTGATGCCGCATCGAACAACGGAGTTGACGAAATTCGGGAGATTCGAGACAAAGTCAAATATCCGCCGTCCCAAGGGCGTTACAAAGTATACATCATTGATGAAGTGCATATGTTATCGACCGGTGCATTCAACGCGTTGTTAAAGACGCTTGAGGAACCACCGGCACATGCGATATTCATCTTGGCTACAACAGAACCACATAAAATTCCGGCCACGATCATTTCCCGCTGTCAGCGATTCGATGTCAAACGACATGAAGTGAGTCAATTGCAAACGCGGATGGCCTATATTTTGAACGACCAAGACCATGACTACGATCCGGAAGCGTTGAAACTCATCGCACGTGCTGCCGATGGCGGGATGCGAGATGCCCTTAGCTTACTTGATCAGGCGCTCGCATTCAGTGATGGGCGGTTGACGGAAGAAGCGGTGTTAGAAGTCACGGGTGCCGTGACGGATGAAACGTTGCTCGACATGGCGTATGGTCTCCAGCGAAAAGAGTTAAATGCCATTTTGAGTACGCTTGAATTGATGTTACGTGAAGGGAAGGACTTGAAACGTTTCATCGAAGATTTAGTGTTCGTTCATCGGGATGCGTTACTCTTGAAAGCATCTCCACAAGCAGCTGACTTATTGGAACGTGCTCGTCCGACTGACGAGTTTCGTCAGTTCGTCGAAGCGACTTCAACGGATGAATTGTTCCAAGTGATTGAAGAGCTCAATGATTGCCAACAGCAGATGAGGTTATCTAACCATCCGAAAGTGTTGGTGGAGTTAACATTCATCCGGATTGCGGAACAAGGCCGTACAATTAGTGAGCAAATGACACAACTACAGGATCAAGTGCGTGAACTGAGCCGTGAATTAAATGAAGTGAAGAAGAATGGTGTTGTCGTGACAGGTGGAGAAGCAGAAAAGCCGAAGCCTGCTCCGAAACGGACACAAATCCGGGTGCCTAAAGAACGGATTCGCCAACTCTTGCAACGGGCCGAACGGCAGCATTTGAATGCGATTCGCGACAGCTGGGGAGATATCATGACGAATATTCGGATACAAGATGGTCCGATTTTCGCTCTCTTCTATGAAAGTGAAGCTGTCCTTTGTGCAAGTGACACCTTACTGGTACAATTTAAAGATGGAATGACATGGCACTATGAACAAGTGAGTTCAAATGGTCGTACGCGCGATGTGATTGAACAGGCGTTATTCGAAGTGACGGGGATTCGTCGCGAAATCATGGCGGTGCTTGAGACGGATTGGAATGAACTAAAAAATGAGTTCATCCTTCAAAAACAAGCAGAACGAACGGAACAAGTCGAAGAGCCGGAAACCGAGGATCCGCTAGTTGCGCAGGCGATGGAACGTTTTGGCGATGTCGTTGAAATCGAAGAAACATAAGGGAGGCGCTCTGAATGCGTGGAATGGGAAACATGAACAACATGATGAAACAGATGCAAAAGATGCAAAAAGATATGGCGAAAGCTCAAGAGGAATTAAAAGAGTTATCGGTTGAAGGAACAGCGGGAGGCGGCATGGTGAAAGTTGTCGTCAGCGGTCATAAAGAAGTTTTAGACGTCATTATTGCTGAAGACGTTGTCGATCCGGACGATGTGGATATGTTACAAGATCTCGTCTTAGCAGCAATCAATGATGCAATGAAACAAGCGGATCAGCTTGTGAATGATAAGATGGGACGTTTCACACAAGGGATGAACCTCCCAGGCTTTTAAGTGAAGAAAGGATCGATGCGAGTTGCAATACCCTGAAGCCATTGGACGATTGATTGAGAGTTTTACGAAGTTACCTGGGATTGGACCGAAAACTGCGGTACGTTTAGCATTCCATGTATTAGATATGGAAGAAGACGATGTGTTGACGTTCGCGAAATCTCTCGTGAGTGCGAAGCGTGACATAAAGTATTGTACCGTGTGTGGCCACATCACAGATATTGATCCGTGTGCAATCTGCAAAGACTCACATCGGGATGAAACGGTGGTTTGTGTGGTTCAAGACTCAAGAGACGTGATTGCTATGGAGAAGATGCGGGAGTACAGAGGGAAGTATCATGTTCTTCATGGAGCCATTAGTCCAATGGAAGGGATTGGTCCAGAGGATATTAATGTTTCAAGTTTGCTGACACGTTTACAAGAGAACGAGTCGATTCAAGAAGTGATTTTAGCGACCAACCCGAACATTGAAGGGGAAGCGACTTCGATGTATTTATCGAGACTACTCAAACCGACGGGAATTCGCGTGACGCGTCTTGCCCATGGTTTACCAGTCGGTGGAGATTTGGAGTATGCGGATGAAGTGACATTATCTCGGGCAATGGAAGGTAGAAGAGAACTATGAAATGGTTTCGTAAGTCGTTAAGAGATGATTATGATCAACGACTACTGACTGAGTTGCTAGAAGCTAAGGCTAAGTTTGAATCGAAACGTCGGATTCTTGAAGTCAGCATAGAGGACACGGGAGAGCTAGCTGCTCAAGTGAAGCAAGCGGAAGCTCTCTACTTCTTCTATTTGAAAGAAGCAAAGAAGCGAAATGTTTCGTTATCGTCTCTTCGTTCTTAAGGCGACGCCAATGGCGCGCCTTCTTTATTTTTAGTCCTATATAATGAAAGAAAAAAATCGTTTTGGTTGAACAAATGAAGTTTTTATATATTTCTCTAATCTTTTTAACAAAAAGGGTTGCGTGGTTATTATTTTACTGATATATTAATAGACGTCGCCGAGATAAGCGACGAAGAAAACAAAAAATATTTTTAAAAAGTGGTTGACCTTTTGTTCTCCACTTGGTAAGATATTTAAGTCGCCAAGAGCGGCAGACGAACTTTGAAAACTGAACGATGAGGCAAAAAAGTTTTACAATTTTTGAATGAAGCGCAAGCTTCGTCAATTTAAGAGCTATATCAAATTCTTTGGAGAGTTTGATCCTGGCTCAGGACG
>NZ_JACSJV010000006.1:0-43882 GCF_018617245.1 Exiguobacterium sp. s121 | reverse complement strand
CCGTTCCCATGCCGAACACGGAAGTTAAGCGTCTCAGCGCCGAAAGTAGTTGGGGGATCTCCCCCTGTGAGGATAGGACGTTGCCAGGCCAACGCAGAAGACGATCAAGCATATGCTTGATCGTCTTTTTTCATATTTTGATAGTTTAGGAGGAATAACAGATGGCTCCTGCTCGGGAAAATCCATTTACATTTTTAGAGGTTCTAGAACAGCATGTTCGTGAACACCGCGTCTCTTTTCACGTACCAGGTCATCATAACGGTACAGTGGTTGATGATCGCTTACCTGATGCATTCGCAAAAGTCATGCCTTACGATTTGACTGAGCTAGCACATTTAGACGATTTGCACGATGCCTCGGGAATCATTGAGCAAGCAGAATGTGCATTGGGTAAGTTGTATGAGAGTAAAAGTAAATGGCTTGTCAACGGATCGACTGTGGGAAATTGGAGTATGCTCGCGGCAACAGTGAAACGTGGTGAACGGGTATATGTTCAACGGAACTCACATAAATCGATTTGGAACGCGATCGAGTGGTTAGGATTAAAGCCAGTATTACTAACGCCTACCATTGAGCGCGGCACAGGTATCCCGACGGTCGTAACATTAGATACGATTAAACAGGCCATTCAAGAATTTCCTGGAGGGAGAGCCGTCATGTTGACGTCTCCAACCTATTACGGGGATATGGCAGACATTCGAACGATTTCAGACTATTTGACACTATTAGACATTCCATTGCTTGTCGATGAAGCACACGGCGCTCATTTAATTCATCCACAGTTGCCACGTCGCTCTGCAATCTTCGAAGGAGCGAGCGCAGTCGTACAGTCCGCGCATAAAACGTTGCCTGCCTTAACCATGGGGGCTTGGGTTCACTATAAAGATAATATCGATGAAGCGCGTTTGAAGCATGCATTAGCCTCTTTCCAGACCTCGAGTCCGTCTTATCTCATCATGGCTTCATTGGATTATGCTCGTTCTTATCTAGAACGTTTAACGGATGAGGAATGGTCTGCTATCCAAAAAAGCCATGCACAATTTGTTCTTGAATTAAAACGAGCTGGTTTTGTTGTAAAAGTCGGAGATGACTTTACGAAGGTGACGATTCTGACTTATCCAAAGAATGGATTGATCTTTAGTCAGCATCTCGCCTCAATCGGCATAGACATCGAGTTGGCGGCAGTCGATCATGTGTTATTCTGCTTGCCATTAAGGGAAATAGAGAAACAGGAAATCGAGCATTGGATCAAATTAATAAAAAAAGCATCTACCCATGTGCCGATCATTGAAGACGATGAAACGATTTTCCCATTTCCACAAACCGAGCGCGTGTCTGAACTATATACGTCTGTAACAGCTCTTCCAATGCAGCGAGTTCTTTTCGACCAAGCAATTGGATTGATTTCAGCAGAGACGGTGATTCCATACCCACCAGGTATTCCATGGATTTTAAAAGGAGAGCGTATTACAGAAGAAAAAATCCGTGTGCTCCGGGAATGGATTTCTTTAGGGAGGAAGCTTCAAGCTAGTAAGCATGTTATGATAGAGCAAATTGACGTTATTGTAGAGGAGTTTTAAAACGTGAACGGAATGTTTATAACGGTTGAAGGACCTGATGGATCAGGAAAGTCCACACAGCTTCAATTATTAGTAGAAAACTTAAAGCAAAAAGGATATGACATTGTCGTGACCCGAGAACCCGGAGGAACAACGGTCGGGAATCAGATTCGCGAAGTGTTATTATCGCCGGATCATCATGAGATGACCCCACGCGTGGAGATGATGCTCTATGCCGCGTCACGGGCACAGAACGTGGAACAAGTGATTCGTCCAGCGTTAGAGCGGGGCGCGATTGTCCTCTGCGACCGGTTCATCGATGCATCCATTGCTTATCAAGGATATGGATTGCAGTATGACCTTGATCAGATTCGGTCATTAAATGAATGGGCAACGAATGGTCTCACACCCGATCTAACCTTTTTATTTGATTTAAACCCGGAACGGGCAAGTGCACGTATGAAGGATCGGGGACAGCTTGATCGAATTGAGAGTCGTGATCAAGCATTCCATGAGCGTGTCTATGCAGGATTCCAAACGTTACTGAAACAGTATCCAGAACGAATCGTTCGGATTGATGCTGATCAATCGATTGAATGCATTCAAGATGAGGTACTTGATTATACAATTGAACGACTACAACAAGGAGGCGTACAAATATGATGAAAATGGTAATTGCAATCGTACATGATAAGGATAGCGCACGTTTGTCCGACGCACTCGTCGAGCAAGATTTTCGCGCAACAAAGTTAGCCACGACTGGTGGATTTTTAAAAGAAGGTAATACAACGTTTATGATGGGGATTCCACAAGAGCGTCTTGATGATTTGATGGACGTGATTCAATCGAACTGCTCGAGCCGTGACCAAATGATCACGCCGATTTCACCGATGGGAGGACATGCGGATTCGTATATTCCTTACCCAGTCGAAGTACAAGTCGGAGGGGCGACGGTATTCGTCTTGCCGATTGAAGGATTCCATCAGTTTTAATGGGAGTTGGGCATATGCGTTTTCAAGAATTGAGCGAGTCGCAAACTGTCGTTTCTCGCATCATTCAAAATTCAATCGTTTCGAATAAAGTGGGGCATGCGTATATCTTCTCAGGAGATTATGAGCCTTATTTGATTGATACAGCCACATTGTTCGCCAAAGCCTTATTTTGTGAATCACCAGATGGTGCAGAGCCTTGTGGAGTGTGTCGAAACTGTCGGCGTATGGATTCTAAAAACATTGTCGACTACATCGAAGTGGAGCCGGACGGTGCGAGTATAAAAAAAGAACAGATTCAGCAATTGCTCAGTGATTTATCACTACGAGGTGCTGAAGGTGATCGCCAAGTGTACGTCATTCATCAAGCGCACAAGATGACGACTCAAGCGGCAAACAGTCTACTGAAATTCTTTGAAGAACCGGGAGTAGGAAAGCTTGCTATTTTAGTGACGACACAACCACAGTTGCTTCTTCCGACGATTCGTTCGCGCGCGCAACAACTTGCTTTTCGTCCAATCGACCGAGCCCAATTGGCGCAAACGATGTCAGAAGAACTGTCCTGTACGTATGATTTGGCATACCTTGCCTTGACCGTTTATCCGAAATGGGATGACGCGAAAGAAGCGCTTGAGCAGGAGTGGTTTGTACAGGCGTATGGGCTAGTGGTACAATTAATTGAAGTATTGACGAAACGACCTCAAGAGTTGCTCTTGTTCGCACAAGAAAAATGGTTAGGGCATTTCAAAGGACGGAATGAGTTGCGAGTCGGTCTTGAATTATTCGAACATTGGCTAGAGGAGGCACTTCATTTAAAAGTGCGAGATATGTATGCTCCGAAGCTATTTAAGAATGAGGCCGCCTTGTACAACGCATTTATCCAAAATCGATCTGTCACGAAGCTTACACATGCGATCGAAAGTGTACATGCGGCCATTTGGCGACTTGAGGCAAACGTCAATCCTCAATTAACGTTCGAACGACTTTCGTTCGATTTGCAGAAAGGATAGAAGCGCGTGCTTGAAGTAGTTGGAGTCCGTTTTAAAGAAGCGGGAAAAATCTATTACTTTTCACCAGGCGATGCAACGCTTAAACGTGGGGACCATGTCATCGTTGAAACGGTACGTGGCATTGAGTATGGGGAAATCGTCCAAGTCAACAAGCAGCTCGGCGAAGACGAAGTCGTCCTGCCGTTGAAGACAATCCTTCGTGTCGCGGACCAAAAGGATGCGGATATCGTACGCGATAATCGACTGGCAGCCGTTGATGCTCACGCCGTCTGTGAAGAAAAAATTCGAGAACATCAATTAGAAATGAAGCTAGTTGATGTTGAGTATACATTTGATCGCAATAAAGTGATCTTTTATTTTACTGCCGAGGGTCGCGTCGACTTTCGAGAATTGGTAAAAGACTTAGCTAGTGTGTTTCGGACACGAATCGAGCTCCGACAAATCGGTGTTCGTGATGAAGCGAAACTCCTTAGCGGGATTGGGCCATGTGGTCGGGTTCTTTGCTGCTCGTCATTTCTTGGGGAATTCGAACCGGTCTCGATCAAAATGGCCAAAGACCAGAATCTCTCGTTGAATCCGAATAAGATCTCTGGAGTATGTGGTCGTCTGATGTGCTGTTTGAAATATGAGAATGACACATATGAAGAACTGAAACGTGATTTACCAGACGTCGGCAAGCGAATCAAAATTCCAGAAGGTGATGGTCGGGTAATCGGTCTTAACATTTTGGACCAACTCATTCAAGTTGAGCTCCACGATCGGACGCGTGTCGTCACGTATACGATTGATGAACTCGTTGAAGTGGGTGCGATTAAACGAAAACCGTCAAAACAGTGATGGGGTGCTGAGCAGTGGAAAGAATGGACAAAAAAGAAGTAATGATGCGGGTGGATGCGATCGAGCAACAGATGCAGCTCCTCACCGAACATTTAGGCGTGTTAAAAGAGCAGCTCGCTTATTTGCTTGAAGAGAACCAGCATATGTATCTAGAGAATCATCACTTACGCGAAAAAGTCGAACAATTGGCAGAAGTTGATACGACAAATGGTGATTCACAAATCGCATTGTCTGGGAAAGGGCAGAACAATTTGGCTGCGCTGTATCAAGAAGGATTCCACATTTGTAACCTCCATTACGGACAGGTACGAAAAGATGGGGACTGTCTCTTCTGTTTGTCGATGCTCAATAAACATTAATACGGGGCGATAGATAGGGGTTCCCTATCCGTCGCCTTTCTTTTATAGAAGGAGGAAACGATGGTAACGGTTAAGGATGGAGAACGCCTTGATGATTTGCTCGGACGTCCAGGTAAAATCATTCAAAGTGATGATGTGTTCTCATTTTCATTAGATGCGGTACTGCTTGCAGAGTTTGTATGGGTGCCTATCCAAAAAGGACAACTGGTCGATTTGTGTGCTGGCACCGGGGCAATCCCGCTCTTTTTGTCATATCGTACAAAAGGAACGATAACAGGTGTGGAGATTCAATCGAAACTGGTCGACATGGCGAATCGAAGCATGGCGGTCAATCGTCTTGAAGAGCGAATTCGAGTGGTGGAGGGCGATGTGAAAACGGTAGCGGCGCAGCTCGGGCATGCACGATATGACGTAGTCACATGTAACCCGCCCTACTTTTTAGCGAACGAGACGTCACTCCGAAATCAAAATGAGCATCATACGATTGCGCGCCATGAAGTGCTGTGCACGTTGGAAGATTGCATCAGGACGGCCAGTCAACTCGTCAAACCGGGAGGGAAAGTGGCGTTCGTGCATCGGCCAGAACGTTTACTTGATATCCTGACGTTGATGCGTGCGTATCGAATTGAACCAAAACGAATGCAACTCGTTTACCCGAAAGCGGGACGCGAGGCGAATACCTTATTAATCGAGGGATCGAAAGATGGAAAAGCAGGTCTTAAAATTTTACCGCCATTTGTTGTCTATGAAGAAGACGATACGTATACAGAAGCGATGCGAGCTATTCTCGATGCCTAAACATTATACGTACATCTTGGAATGCGGTGATGGAACGTACTACACGGGCTATACGACAGACGTGGAAAAGCGACTCCTTGCACATAATGCCGGGAAAGGTGCGAAATATACGAAAGCTCGTCTCCCTGTACGACTTCGGTACGTACAATCGTTTGAGACGAAGCGGGAGGCCATGCGATACGAATGGTCCATCAAGCAATTGACCCGAGCACAAAAAGAGAAGTTGATGGAGGGGACGACCAATGAATTCACAGAAGAGCTATCAAACTGAACAACCGACGTTGTATGTCGTGCCGACCCCAATTGGGAACTTGGAGGATATGACGTATCGCGCGGTACGAACCCTTCAGGAAGTAGACTTAATCGCAGCGGAAGACACACGACAAACGATGAAGCTTTGCCGACACTTTGACATTGCGACAAAATTGATTAGCTATCATGAACACAATAAAGAAGTGAGTGGTCCAAGACTGATTGACGATCTGTTGTCAGGGAAATCGATTGCCGTTGTCTCAGATGCAGGTATGCCTGGAATTTCAGACCCGGGAAGCGATCTCGTGCGATTAGCCATTGAGGAAAACATCCCGGTTGTCGTCTTACCCGGTGCGAATGCAGCACTCACGGCACTCGTCGCATCCGGTCTTGCAACTGAACGTTTTCTCTATTACGGTTTCTTGCCGCGTAAGAAGAAGGATCGGGTTGAGGTTCTCGAATCGATTCAATACGAACCTGGCACCGTCATTTTTTATGAGGCTCCTCATCGTTTGAAAGAGATGTTGACAGCGATTCGACAAGTGTTCGGGAATCGACAAATCGTATTAGGTCGTGAACTGACAAAAACGTTTGAAGAGTTTTTGAGAGGAACTGTGGATGAGGCGTTGACATGGTGTGAGGGTGAAGTGCGTGGTGAGTTTGTCGTCTTGGTGAGTGGAGCGACAGAGGCGGCACCTACGACAACATGGTGGGAAACACTATCTGCATACGAGCACGTGGTTCACTATATCAAAGAAGGGCTGAAACCAAACGCGGCAATCAAACAGACTGCGAAAGACCGCGGCGAGTCTCGGAATGATGTATACGATACGTATCATCAATTGCATAAAAAAGAGTAAGCAAGGAAATCCTTGCTTACTCTTCGCTGTAGTAATTTTCGAGCATGTTCTTCAACTCAACGAGAACACGTTGTGCACCTTCTGGTGACAAGATGAGTTTGCCGTCTGCCAATTTGAAGTTATCATCTGATACTTCGCCTGTAACTTGGCAAGTCATGTTTGGCTTATATTTTTTCAAAACGATTTGATCGTTGTCGACGTAAATCTCGAGAGCATCTTTCTCTGCAATACCGAGTGTACGACGCAATTCGATTGGAATAACGACACGACCAAGCTCATCAACCTTACGTACAATACCTGTAGATTTCATTTTGTGTTTCCTCCTCCAATGATGTCGAAATCTCGTGGTGACATGAATCGTCAAAATTCGACAATGTGACTACAGCAAAAAGCATACTAAACTTTCCAATTGTAGTCAACTGCTTACTATCTGGAAAAGTAAATTTTCGAAATTTGTCGAATCAAGAACGATATATACCTAAATTTCCCCGTAAGTTTGAACTTGAAACAAAGAAAGGGTATTTTTGGAACATTTATGACGAAGAAAACGCAAAAAAATTCCAAACAATTAGGTTTGGAAATTCTTTTGTCGAACCGTGTATAATGGAAATTGCATATGTCGAAAGGATGGAGAATAAATCATGGCGAAGCCGACTTTTTATATTACAACCCCAATTTATTATCCGAGTGCAAAACTGCACATCGGTCACGCATATACCACGGTAGCAGGTGATGCGATTGCGCGCTACAAACGCTTAAAAGGTTTTGATGTCCGTTATTTGACAGGAACGGATGAGCACGGTCAAAAGATTCAAGAAAAAGCGAAAGAAGCAGGCGTGACACCACAAGCTTTCGTGGATGAAGTCGTGGAAGAGATCAAGGTCTTATGGGACCGTCTTGAAATCTCGTACGATGACTACATCCGTACGACAGAGGACCGTCATAAGAAAGTGGTCGAGCATGTTTTCGAGACATTACTTAAAAATGGGGACATCTACCTCGGTGAGTACGAAGGATGGTATTCCGTACCGGATGAGACATACTACACTGAATCGCAGCTCGTCGATGGAAAAAGTCCTGACAGTGGACATCCGGTCGAACTCGTTCGTGAGGAGTGCTACTTCTTCCGCCTCAGTAAATACGCGGACCGCTTGATTGAATATTTTGAGTCACATCCTGATTTTATTTTGCCAGAATCTCGTAAAACCGAGATGATCAATAACTTCTTAAAGCCAGGTCTTCAAGATTTGGCTGTATCACGTACGACATTTGACTGGGGCGTACAAGTTCCATCGAACCCGAAGCACGTCGTGTACGTATGGGTCGATGCGCTCACAAACTATATCTCATCACTCGGATACGGCACAGACAACGATGAACTCTTCAACCGTTACTGGCCAGCAGACGTTCATTTGGTAGGGAAAGAAATCGTACGTTTCCATACGATCATTTGGCCAGCCCTCTTAATGGCGCTTGATCTTCCATTACCGAAGCAAGTATTTGCGCACGGATGGTTGCTCATGAAGGATGGGAAGATGTCGAAATCGAAAGGGAACGTCGTGGACCCGATCCCATTGATTGATCGTTACGGCCTCGACTCGGTCCGCTATTACCTTCTCCGTGAAGTTCCATTCGGAGCGGATGGCACGTTCACGCCGGAAGCGTTCGTTGACCGCTTGAACTTTGATTTAGCGAACGACCTCGGAAACTTATTGAATCGCACCATTGCGATGATTAAAAAGTACTTCGACGGAAACATTCCGGCATATAACGGAAATGTCACGGTATTTGATGCAGAATTGTTGAACGTGGTGAAAGAGACGACACGCAAAACAGAAGAAGCCATGGAGCACATGGAGTTTTCGGTCGCACTCACAAATATTTGGCAACTCGTCAGCCGTGCGAATAAATATATCGATGAGACACAACCATGGGTTCTCGTGAAAGAGGAGTCGAAGCGCGAGGAGCTGGCTTCTGTCATGACACATCTTGCGGGCGTACTTCGTCATGTTGCCATCATGATTCAACCATTCATGACGCGCGCTCCAAAAGAGATGTTCCGTCAGCTCGGACTCGAGGGAGAGGACATGTCATGGGAGGCGTTGGATACATTCGCAGACTTTAGCAATGCGGTCGTGACGGACGGGACACCGATTTTCCCACGTCGTGACGTGAAAGAAGAAGTCGATGCAATCCAAGAAATGATGCGTCAGGCGTCTAAAGCACGGATTGAAGAGACGGAGACGGCATCAGTAGAAGAAGCTGACGAAGACATTCGTCCTGAAATCACGATTGATGTCTTCGACCAAGTCGAATTCCGTGTCGGTCAAATCGTCGAAGCCGATAAGATTAAAAAAGCGAAGAAACTGTTGAAACTTCAAGTCGACCTTGGGAAAGAGACGCGTCAAATCGTGTCTGGTATCGCTGAATGGTATGCCCCTGAAGATTTGGTTGGCAAGAAAGTCATCGTTGTCGCAAACTTGAAACCAGTCAAGCTCCGTGGAGAACTCTCGCAAGGGATGATTCTAGCGGCAGATCGTGACGGGAAACTAGAGCTCGCGACGGTCTCAGACCAGATGCCGAACGGTGCCATCGTCAAATAATGGAATGGGGGAGACCGCGGTCTCCCTCTCTTTTTCTAAGGAGGAAACAAGATGTTAATTGATACACATACGCACATCAATGCGGAACAGTTCAGTGAAGACGTGGAGGAGACGATTGAGCGAGCGAGAGAAGCGGGCGTTTCTCCGCTACTCGTCGTTGGATTTGATACACCGACCATCGATCGAGCCATTGAACTGGCAGAAACGCATGAAGATATTTATGCCATTGTCGGATGGCATCCTGTCGATGCGATTGACTGTACGGATGCGGATTTAGCACGAATCGAAACACTCATGAGTCATCCGAAAGTCATGGCACTCGGTGAAATCGGTCTCGATTATCATTGGGACAAATCACCGAAAGACGTGCAACAGCGCCTCTTCCGTCAACAGATCGCCATTGCCAAGCGAACGAATATGCCAATTGTCATTCATAACCGAGAAGCAACGGCAGATGTCCTTGATATTTTAGAAGAAGAGCATGCTGAAGAAGTCGGCGGTGTGTTCCATAGTTACAGCATGTCCGTCGAACTTTTGCCTCGATGCCTAGACTTGAACTTCTATATTTCGTTAGGAGGACCGGTCACGTTCAAAAATGCGAAAGTTCCGAAGTTGGTGGCGCAAGAAGTACCGCTTGATCGTCTGCTTGTCGAGACGGACTGCCCGTACTTGACCCCGACACCGTTCCGTGGAAAACGTAACGAACCAGCATACGTCAAATATGTAGCCGAAGAAATCGCCACTCTTCGCGATATGCCGTACGATGAACTCGCTGCTGCTACGACAGTCAACGCGAAGAAGTTGTTCCGACTCCCATGATCAAGCGTGTATTAGCGAGTATCGGTATTATTGCGACGGCTTCTGTGGCGTACGTGATGTTACAACCTGAATCGATTCGAATCGTCGATGACGGTGTGGTGATCGAGCATGAGACACGAGCCGACTCGGTTCTCGAGGTGCTCGAAGAGTTAAATATCACACTAGATGAATCAGATTATGTCACACCGGCGCTCAGTGAAGATGTACCAGACGACCGTCTAATCCGGATTGAGCGTTCACACGAGGTCTCACTTCAGATTGGCTACGGTCAAACGGAGACGGTGCAGACGCGCGAGCGGACTGTAGAGGATGTCTTACTGCGATACGGAGTCACGGTACGAGACGGAGATACGGTGTATCCATCAGTCCGTACACCGGTGACGAATGGGATGACGATTCGATATCAACCGGTCGTGGCCGTGAATCTCATTGTCGGTCAAGAGGCGTTGACGATTTATACAATGGCTACGGATGTGGAGCAACTCTTAATGGAAGAGAACATCGATGTGACGGAAAGTGATACGGTCATGCCGGCCCCTTCCACGCCGATCCGAGAAGGATTGACGATTACGGTCAATACGAATCGTGATGTCGTTCAATATGAGAGTGAGTTGATCCCGTTTGAAGTGGTGGAGGAAGAGGATGATACGCTCGAAGAAGGTGTGATGCAAATGGTGCAGGTCGGGGTTCCTGGACTTGAACGGACAAGGTATGCACTTACTGTGGAAAATGGTACAATTACAAATCGTACGAAAACAGATGTCGAGACATTGCGTAAAACGATGCCGCAGATTATCAAAGTGGGAACGAAGAAAGTCACGGAACCGGTAACCGAGCCTGAGTCAACGACCGCGGATGAATCGAGCCCATTCATTCCGGAAGCTGAAGTCGAGATTGCCGAACCGCCGAAAACAGATGACGTACTCGATTTTTCATCTGCGAAACAATTGCTTGTGGAAGCGACCGCTTATACGAACAACCCGGAAGACACGGTAACATACGACGGACGCGTGCTGACAAGAAGCGGATATGATGTAACCGACACGATTTTGTATGAAGGCATGCGCATCATTGCGGTCGACCCTGCCATCATTCCACTCGGGACCCGTGTATATGTCGAGGGTATCGGTATGGCGATTGCCTTGGATACAGGAAGTGCAATCAAAGGGCAAAAAATCGATATCATGATGGATGAAAAGGAAGAGGCCGTAACGTTTGGTCGTAAACCACTCACCATCTGGGTGATTCCAAAGCAGGAAGAAGAGAAAGAAGGATCAGACAATGCGTGAGAAAATACAAGAAATTATCGTCGTAGAAGGGCGTGACGACACGGCGCGACTTCAAGAAGTGTTCGACGTCGATACGATTGAAACGAACGGGTCTGCCGTATCCGATCAGACGATTGAACGAATCCGTCGTGCTCAGGAGAAGCGCGGGGTCATCATTTTGACGGACCCAGATTATCCAGGAGATCGTATTCGGGCGATTGTCGAGGAGCGCGTCAAAGGATGTAAGCACGCACACTTGCCTCGGGCCGAGGCGAAGGACAAGCGTGGGAAAATCGGTGTGGAACATGCGAGTCCGGAGTCACTTCGCCGTGTCTTAGGAGCAGTGTTTGAACCGCGTGTCGAAACGGACCAACCAATCGTCACACGGAAAATGGTGTTGGAGGCGGATTTAATCGGTGGAGCAGCGGCCGCGATGCGTCGGAAGCGACTCGGGGTGTTGCTTCGAATCGGTGAGCCGAATGCCAAACAATTTGTAAAACGGGTCGAGGCGCTCGGCGTCACGATTGAAGAGTGGGAGCAGGCACTTGCTCAATTAGAGGAGGAACAGGGTTGAAAGACATTGCAACAATCCAACGAACGAAAGCGATTTTAGAGCGACATGGGTTTTCATTCAAAAAATCGCTCGGTCAAAACTTTTTAATCGATTTGAACATCTTGAGTAAAATTGTCGGAGCAGCAAAACTGAGTGAAGCGAGCGGTGTCCTTGAAATCGGTCCCGGAATCGGCTCATTGACCGAACAATCGGCCAAGCGTGCCAAAAAAGTCGTTGCGCTTGAAATCGACCAACGTCTTTTGCCGATTTTAGATGATACGATGTCGCCTTATCCGCATGTGAAAGTCATCCATGGAGATGCATTGGAACTGAACTTACGGGAAATCGTAGAGCAAGAATTTTTAAACGAAGGTATTGAAGATATTTCGGTTGTCGCCAACTTACCTTACTACGTCACGACACCAATCATCATGCGTTTGCTTGAGAGCGGCGTTAAATTCCGCTCGCTCGTCATGATGATTCAAAAAGAAGTGGCAGAACGGATTGGAGCAAAACCAGGCACGAAAGCATACGGTTCGCTATCGATTGCGATTCAGTATTATGCGGAAGCAGAAGTCAGTTTCATCGTGCCGAAAAACGTGTTCATCCCAGCGCCGAACGTCGATTCGGCCGTCATTACACTACGGATGCGCAAAGAACCGGCCGTACAAGTGAAAGACGAAGCATTTTTCTTTGATGTGGCCCGAGCAAGCTTCGCTCAGCGCCGTAAAACCATCCTGAACAATTTGACAAACTATATCGGGAAAGAACATAAGGTCGAACTCGAACGTTCGCTTCACGAGGCTGGAATCGATCCGAAACGTCGTGGAGAGACGTTAAGCCTAGAAGAATTCGCACGTTTGTCTGACACAATTTTACCACTTAAAAATAGTTGACGACCTGAAAACGAGTCGTTATAATATTAATCTTTATTTTCATATTCAATTATGCTATACTTGTAACAGTGAGGTGAAGCGTATGCCAAAGACGTTACAAGAAATCAGACAAAAACTCGAATCGCATGTTGGTGAACGATTGACGTTGAAAGCAAACGGCGGTCGTAAGAAAGTTGTTACTCGGTTTGGAACGCTCGTTGAGACATATCCTGCGGTGTTCGTTGTGAAATTGGATGAAGACCTGCATAATGTGGAACGTGTCTCGTATAGCTACGCTGATGTCCTAACGGATACAGTTAAAATTGAATTCGGTAATTGATTTATAAATGAGGGGCGGATGCATTGGCAGCTGCTTCTTTTTTTGTGCGCCCGTTTACGGTACAATGGCGAACAGGAGACAAATGGGAAGGGTGAACGTGATGCGCACGATCAGTGTGAAAGCGCCGGCAAAAATTAATTTGACACTTGATGTCCTTGGAAAGCGTCCGGACGGCTATCATGAAGTAGAAATGGTAATGACGACAGTCGACTTAGCAGATCGCTTGGAGTTGACAGTTTTAGAGTCGGATGAGATTCGGATTCAATCAGAACACGCCTATGTGCCGAATGATCATCGGAATTTGGCGTATCGAGCAGCAGAATTGTTGCGCGAGCGTTTTAACATTCAGCAAGGGGTCGAGATTGTGCTCGATAAACAGATTCCCGTGGCAGCTGGCCTTGCAGGTGGCTCGAGTGATGCGGCGGCAACGCTCCGTGGGATGAACGAACTGTTTTCATTGAACTTGTCGTTAGAGGAGCTAGCAGAGCTCGGTGCCGAGATTGGATCGGACGTCTCATTTTGTGTCATCGGCGGAACAGCTATCGCCCGTGGTCGTGGTGAACAGTTAGAAATGATTCCGGCCCCGCCACCGTGCTATGTCGTTCTCGGTAAACCGAAAATCGGGGTATCGACGGCAGATGTGTATCGGGCAGTGCGTATGGAAGAGGTGCATCACCCTGATACCGAGGCCATGGTGGAGGCGATTCGTCAAAAAGATTTCCATGGAATCTGTGAACACCTTGGTAACTCACTTGAGAGTGTGACACTTAAGCTTCACCCGGAAGTGAAACAAATCAAAGAAACGATGCGTCATTGCGGAGCGGAAGGTGTTCTCATGAGTGGAAGCGGACCGACCGTGTTTGCGCTGATCGAACATGAGCAAAAAGCGCATCGAATCTATAATGGATTGAAAGGATTTTGCCCAGAAGTGTTCGTCGTTCGGATTCTCGGCAAAAGACATTGAACAAAAACGAATGAAAGTGATATATTTTCAATAGAACATTCGTTTATTATTGAAGATGTGAAGGAGAATCCGTATGAAAATTCGTAGAAGTGGTCGTCTCGTCGATATGACCCGTTATTTACTTGATCATCCGCATCAGCTTGTCTCGTTGTCGATGTTTTCAAGTCGCTATAAAGCTGCAAAGTCGTCGATTAGCGAAGACCTTGTCATTGTCAGTGAAATGTTGTCCCATGATGGGATCGGAAAACTGGTCACTGTCCCTGGTGCAGCCGGTGGTGTCATGTTTATCCCAGGATGGAGTAAAGAAAAATCGCTGGAGATGATTGATACGCTCTGTGAGCAACTATCAAAACCGGAGCGTCTCTTACCAGGAGGCTATCTCTACCTCACAGATGTACTAGGTAATCCAAGCCAAGTGAAACCGATGGGGCAGGTTTTTGCGTCCGTCTTCGCTGACCGGAAAGTCGATGTCGTCATGACGATTGCGACGAAAGGGATTCCCCTTGCCTATGCGGTCGCTGAACAGTTGGGCGTTCCGTTTGTGATTGTGCGTTCAGATAGCCGTGTCACAGAAGGTTCGACGGTCAGCATCAACTATGTATCAGGTTCATCGAAAGCGATTCGTACGATGGCGCTTGCACGTCGCAGTCTGCCACGTGGTGCGAATGTGCTTTTGATTGATGATTTCATGAAGGCTGGCGGGACGATTCGTGGGATGATGAGCCTCTTGAATGAATTTGAAGCCAATCTTGCGGGTGTCGGTGTCTTGATGGAGGCCGAAGGGGCCGAGAAAAAGATGGTGAGTGAATACGTCAGCTTGATGAAATTGACGAATGTCGATCCTGATGAAGGGCTTGTCACCATTTCGCGGGGGAATGTGGAACAATTCTTAAAGTGATTGGCAAAATTTTGATTTCGTTTTATGATTAGAGGGTATAGAGTTATCAATATGGAGTCATGACGTTCGTTTGAAACCAACTGAACCTTACAGAAGACCACACCATGGCGTAGACAACGATGAAAAAGGGGATGCGAAACATGCAGATCACAGACGTAAAAATTCGCAAAGTCGCGACAGAAGGCAGAATGAAAGCGTTGGCCTCAATCACACTTGACCATGAATTCGTTGTACACGATCTTCGAATCATCGAAGGAAGTAGCGGTCTATTTGTCGCCATGCCGAGCAAACGGACACCAGAAGGGATTTTTCGGGACATTGCGCATCCGATTAACGGGGAGATGCGACAAAAGGTCGAAGCGGCTGTATTGGAAACCTATTCCAATATGGATGTGGAAATCCTTGACCCACAACATGTGTCATACGGTACACATGAATGACAGAAAACAGCGGTTAGGTTGCCTACCGCTGTTTTTTTGCGTTTCAATGGTTAAGGAACGGTACAACTATTGAAACGAAGGCATGGTTTCGATATAGTAGAAACGGTGTAAATAGGATTTAGTTGCAGAAAAGCCGAACTATACAGACCAATCACAGCTGTTGTGAGATAGGAGCGAATCAAGCATGGAGCGTTTTGCAGTCATTTTGGCAGCAGGAAAAGGGACGCGAATGAAGTCGAAGTTATATAAAGTACTTCATCCGGTTCTAGGGAAACCAATGGTCGAACATGTTGTCGATCAGTTAGACCAAATCGGTGTCAGTCGTCAAATCGTAATCGTTGGCCATGGGGCGGAAGCGGTACAAGACACGCTCGGCACACGGGTAGAGTATGCGGTCCAGGAAGAGCAGCTTGGAACAGGACATGCTGTTCAGATGGCTGAAGCAGAACTTGCGGGTAAATCAGGGGCGACGCTTGTCGTCTGTGGAGATACACCGTTACTCACGGCAGAAACGTTAGAAGCCCTTCTCGCGCATCACGAAGCGCAACAAGCAAAAGTCACGGTGTTGACTGCGATTGCTGACGATGCGACCGGATATGGTCGAGTCGTTCGTGGTGAAGATGGGAATGTGACGAAAGTCGTGGAACATAAAGATGCTTCAGAAGCAGAACTTGCCATCAATGAAATCAACACAGGGACGTACGTATTCGATAACGAATTGTTGTTCGATGCGCTCAAACAAGTCGGTAACAACAATGCACAGGGCGAATATTACTTACCTGACGTCATTTCAATCGCAAAAGAAGCGGGCGAAGTGGTTGCGGCGCATACAGCACCGACGTTTGATGAGACGATTGGGGTCAATGACCGCGTCGCCTTGTCGCAAGCAGAAGCCATCATGCGCAAGCGGACAAATGAGCGTCTCATGCGTGAAGGGGTTACCTTCATGGACCCGGCATCGACGTACATTTCACCAGACGTGGTCATCGGATCGGATACGGTCATTTATCCGGGAACGGTCATTCTTGGCAAGACGACGATTGGCTCAGAATGTGTCATCGGACCAAACTCGGACATCCGCAACAGTGTGATTGAAGACCATGCCGTTGTACGCCAGTCTGTCGTGACTGATAGCCGAATCGGTGAGGCGGCTCAAGTCGGACCGTTCGCTCACTTACGTCAACAAGCTGTCCTCGGTGCGAACACGCGCGTCGGCAACTTTGTAGAGATTAAAAAATCGACGTTCGGTGACGGTGCGAAAGCGTCACACTTGAGCTATATCGGGGATGCGTCAATCGGTGAGCGCGTCAACTTAGGCTGTGGATCAATCACAGTAAACTATGACGGCAAGAACAAGTTCGAGACAGTCGTGGAAGACGATGCATTCGTTGGCTGTAACGTCAACTTGATTGCCCCTGTAAAAGTCGGGAAAGGCGCGATTGTCGCTGCTGGATCGACGATTACGAGTGATGTACCAGAAGAGGCGCTAGCGATTGCACGCGAACGCCAAACGAATAAAGAAGGCTACACAAAACGATAACTTGCTGCCAATCATTATGGAAAACAACGGAGGAGAATCCTAAACATGTCTACTGTATACGAACGAGAAATTCGTCTATTTAGCTTAAACTCGAACCGCCCGCTTGCTGAAGAAATCGCGAAAGAAATTGGTGTCCCGCTCAGCGATTGCCAAGTCAAACGTTTCAGCGACGGTGAACTCTATATCAACATCGAGGAAAGTGTTCGTGGAGATGATGTGTATGTCATCCAATCAACAAGCTCGCCTGTAAACGAAACGCTCATGGAATTGCTCGTCATGATCGATGCACTCAAACGTGCTTCTGTCCGTACGATCAACATCGTGATGCCGTATTATGGGTACGCACGTCAAGACCGTAAAGCACGCTCGCGTGAACCGATCACGGCGAAACTTGTCGCTGACCTTCTTACAGTAGCGGGTGCGACACGCGTCATCACGATGGATTTGCATGCAGCGCAAATTCAAGGATTCTTCAATATTCCGGTTGACCAATTACTTGGTGTACCGCTCATCTCGACTTACTTTGAAACAGAAGAGTTTCAAGCGAAAGATATCGTGGTCGTTTCTCCAGACCACGGTGGCGTGACACGTGCACGTAAATTGGCAGAACGTTTGAAAGCGCCGATTGCTATCATTGACAAGCGTCGTCCGAAAGCGAACGTCGCTGAAGTCATGAATATCGTCGGCAGTGTCGAAGGGAAAACGGCGATTTTGATCGACGACATCATCGATACAGCTGGAACGATCACACTTGCGGCAGATGCTATCGTCGAAGCGGGTGCGAAAGAAGTGTATGCGTCTTGTACACACCCAGTCCTTTCTGGTCCAGCGATGGAACGTATCGACAATTCATCAATCAAAGAGTTGGTCGTCTTAAATACCATCGATTTGACGGGTCGTCCTTGCTCGAGCAAGATCAAGCAAATGTCGGTCGCCCATTTGCTTGGGGAAGCGATTATGCGCGTACACGAGCATAAATCGGTCAGTACCCTATTCGATTAAAAAACGAGGCCCGGAGGCATTCGCCTTTGGGCTTTTTTGTTCAGGAGGAAATGATATGAAATGCATCGTCGGTCTTGGGAATCCCGGGAAAAAGTTTGAGATGACGCGGCACAATGTCGGTTTTTTAGCAATTGACCGTCTTGCCGAAAAGCATGGCATCTCGCTGAATGAAGCGAAGTTTAATGCCCTTATGGGAACGGGAAGAATCAATGGTGAACGCGTTGTACTTGTCAAACCACTCACGTATATGAACTTGTCGGGTGAAGCCGTCCGTCCCATTTTAGATTATTATAAAATTGAAATTGATGATTTATTAGTCATTTATGACGATTTGGATATGGTGCCTGGCAAACTTCGTTTCCGTCCGAAAGGGAGCGCGGGTGGTCATAATGGGATTAAATCTCTCATTCAACACTTGGGAACGGCTGAATTTAAACGATTGAAGCTCGGAATCGGTCGTCCCCCACACCCGATTAAAGTCGTCGACTGGGTGTTGATGAACTATCGTAAAGACGAGTTACCAGAATTAAATGAAACACTCGACAACGCCGTAACCGCAGCCACTGATTTTGTGGATATAGATTGGCTGGCGCTGATGAATCGATACAACTAAAGGGTCATTGTACCCTTTTTTGTCGTATGAGTTGGAGGAAAACAAATGAATGCTTTAGAGAGATTTATGGTGGCGCTCCCTGAAACGAATGTGATTCGAGAGCGACTCCAAAAAGTAGACCGTCAATTGGTGACGGGTTTGACGACAAGCGCAAAAGCGCTCGTCTTGGCTGGACTCGTGAAATCGTCCTCGAGACGTCTTATTGTCGTGACGCATAACATGTATCAAGCCCAAAAGATGTTCGATCAACTTGAATCACTCATCGGTCCGGACAAAACGTTGTTGTATCCGATCGATGAGACGCTAGCAGGTGAACTGTCACTGACGTCTAGTCCGGAACTGTTAGCCGCCCGAATTGATGCCCGTACTCGTCTCCTCGACCAAACAGGAGGCGTTGTTGTCGTGCCGCTTGGTGGATTACGACGCTATGTACCAAGTCCGGAAGCGTGGCAAGACAGTCGCATCATGTTGAAGCCAGGAAGTGACCTCGATTTAGCGGATTTTTCGAAACAATTGACGGGCATGGGCTATGAACGAACGGCAACGGTGACGACACCTGGTGAATTTTCCGTACGAGGGAGTATTCTAGATGTTTATCCGCTTACAGAAGCGCGCCCATATCGAATCGACCTGTTCGACACCGAGATTGACTCCATTTTCACGTTTGACGCGGAAACGCAACGCTCGCTTGGTGTAGTGGGGGAAGTGTGCATTACGCCTGCGACCGAGTTCATCGCAACGGAGAATCAGCTGAAGCAGGCGGGCGGTACGCTTCGGAAGCAGTACGACCGAACCGTCGAGTTGATTGGGAATGAAGTGATCCGTCAAGCCCTTGAAGAAGGAGTCATGACAGACATCGAGCGGCTTGAGCGTGGAGACCTTCCGGAGAAAGTTGGGAAGTATTCGCCATTGCTCTATACGTCCACACTCCTTGACTACGTTGGGAAAGACGCCGTCCTCATTTTAGATGAGGTGGCACGAATCGAGGACGCTGCGGACGTACAGGATCGTGAAGAGGCGGAATGGTTCTCCTCACTTATCGAAAAAGGGGAGGCTGTCAGCAATTACACGCTCGCCGTCCCGATGCATAAAGTCTTCCGCGACTTGAAGCAAGTCGCGTTCTCCTTGCTTCCGTCTCGTCGTTCGGGCATTCCGGAGAGCGATACGGTCCATTTGAGCTGTCGTCCGCTACCGGCGTTCCACGGTCAGATGCATCTATTGAAGCAGGAAGTCGAACGATGGCAGCAAGGTGATCAACGAATTGTCGTACTTGCGGGGGATAAGTCGTGTGCAGATAAGATTGAAGCGCTTCTTTCCGACTATGGAATCGCCTCGACCTTCACCAATGTCGATGGAGAGTTAGAACCGAGACGTGTCTCGGTCATCATCGGTCAAATCGAAGGGGGATTCGAACTGTCGACGAGCCGTCTCGTTGTCATATCGGAAGAAGAGTTGTTCAAGCGTGTGACGAAACGAAAACGTCAGACGAAGAATTTGACGAACGCCGAACGAATCAAGAGTTACCAAGAGCTGAAACCGAACGATTATGTCGTCCACGTGCACCACGGAATCGGGAAGTACCTTGGCATTAAAACAATCGAGGTCGGTGGAATCCATCAGGATTACCTGCACCTCGTCTATGCAGGGGACGACGCCCTCTACGTGCCGGTCGACCAAATCGATCTCGTCCAAAAATATGTCGGTGCCGAAGGAAAAGAGCCAAAGATTTATAAACTCGGCGGCACCGAGTGGAAGAAAGTAAAATCGAAAGTTGCCAAATCGGTTGAAGACATTGCTGATGAGCTCATTAAATTGTACGCGGCACGAGAGGCCTCGGTCGGTTTCGCGTTCCCTCCGGACGATGAAGAAATGGGTCAGTTCGAATCCTCTTTCCCGTACGCCGAGACAGAAGACCAGGTCCGTTCGATTGCAGAAATCAAGGCGGATATGGAACGCTCCCGTCCGATGGATCGCCTTTTGTGTGGAGATGTCGGATACGGGAAAACGGAAGTGGCAATTCGGGCGGCGTTCAAAGCCGTACTCGCCGGTAAACAAGTGGCCTTTCTTGTCCCGACGACCGTCCTCGCCCAACAGCATTATGAAACGATGCTCGAGCGGTTCAGCGAATTCCCGATCAACGTATCGGTCATGAGTCGTTTCCGTTCGAAGAGTGAAATGACGGCGACGAAGAAAGGTTTGAAAGAAGGTACCATTGACATCGTCGTCGGGACACACCGCGTGTTGTCCAAAGACGTGACGTTCGCCAACCTCGGTCTCGTCATCATCGATGAAGAACAACGGTTCGGCGTCAAACATAAAGAGCGTCTGAAACAGTTGAAGACGAACATCGACGTCCTCACGTTGACGGCGACACCGATTCCACGGACATTGCATATGTCGATGATCGGAATCCGTGACTTGTCCGTATTGGAGACACCGCCAGAGAATCGTTATCCTGTCCAAACATACGTCATGGAATACGACGGCATCGTCTTGCGTGAAGCGCTCGAACGTGAACTCGCTCGCGGAGGACAGGCGTTCTTCCTCTATAACCGTGTCGAAGGGATCGAACGGAAAGCGGAAGAGATCCGGGCCTTATTGCCGGATGCACGAATTGCTACGGCCCATGGACGTATGACTGAAAGTGAGCTCGAGAGCCAGTTAATCAGCTTCCTAGAGGGCGAGGCGGATATTTTAGTCTCAACGACAATCATCGAGACGGGAATCGACATTCCAAACGTCAACACCCTCATCGTCCACGATGCCGACAAAATGGGACTGTCCCAGCTCTACCAACTCCGAGGTCGTGTCGGACGTTCGAATCGCATCGCCTATGCGTACTTTACGTATCGGAAAGACAAGCGCTTGACGGAAGTGGCAGAAAGTCGTCTTCAGGCCATCAAAGAGTTCACAGAGCTCGGCAGTGGTTTTAAGATTGCGATGCGCGACTTGTCGATTCGTGGGGCCGGGAACTTACTCGGTGCACAACAGTCTGGATTCATCGATTCGGTCGGTTTCGATCTGTACTCACAAATGCTCTCTGAAGCCATTGAGGAACGGAAAGACCGCATGCGTGGACAAGCGAAACAAGTCGTCTTCAAACCGGAGATCACTTTCCAGGCCGATGCGTATATCCCTGATGACTACTTGTCAGATAGCGAATTGAAGATTGAGATGTACAAACGCTTCAAATATGTAGATACGCCGAACGCGTTGTTCGCCCTTCAAGATGAACTGATTGAACGATTTGGCGAATTCCCGGAACCGGTCGCGTTGCTCATTCAATTGACACGTCTGCGTATTTATGGAGAACTGGCAAAAGTGAGTCGAATCAAGCAGACGCCAGGACGTATCGAAATTGTCTTATCGAAAGAATCGACGACGGCTCTGGATGTCCCGTCCTTCATGGAGTGGTCGATGCCTCTTGGTCGTAAGCTTGGCGTAGGGCAAGAAGACGGCGCCTTGAAACTGTCACTCAGCGGTCGGATGCCGCTAACAGAGCTCTTGAATGATGCCGATACTGTATTAGAAGAACTGATGAAGCGGTTGGTGGGCGATGCGGTCGCCAAGTAAGTTTGCGCAAGGCGTCGTTCTGTTCGCCCTTGCCGGCTACGTATCGAAACTGATCAGCTTCGCCTATCGTGTCCCCTATCAAAACTTGGCGGGGGACTTCGGACTTTATGCCTATCAAACCGTCTATCCGTTCGCGGCCATCGTGGCGTCACTCGGCATTTATGCGATGCCGGTCGTCATTGCGAAAATCGGCGTCGGTGCGAAAGGGACGAATCGTAAGTTAGAAGTCTTATGGGGAAGCTTTTACGCCTTACTTCTACTCTCGTCCATGCTTGTCGTCACGGTATGGCTGTTTGCCCCGACCCTAGCGAAATGGCTTGGAGATGAGCAGCTAGCTCCTGCACTTCGCGTGATCAGTTTGAGTTATTTACTCATGCCGGCGTCAGCCGTGTTGCGCGGGGCTTTTCAATCGAGAGATGACTTACGACCGAGCGCATGGTCGCAAGTGCTCGAGAACTTTGTCCGCGTGACGGTCATGCTGTCCCTATTATGGATTGGGGTCCGTCTCGGAAAAGATGCATATACGCTCAGTCAATATGCGTATGGTGCGACGCTCATCGGTGGGCTTGTGGCGATTGCCTTTTTAGTTTATCGCGCACGAGGAGTGCGGATTGTGAGGGTGCGCCGCGTCACGTTTCGGAGAGGAATGAAACTCTTGTTGACGACGGGTTTCGCGGTCGGATTCGCATCACTCGGGATTTTATGGATGCAACTGGTCGACTCCTTCACCATCGTCAATTTGATGGGTGGCACATATGAGGCGAAGGTGAGCAAAGGAGTGTTCGATCGAGGATATCCGCTCGTGCAATTCGCCATTTTGTTCACCACGACCATCGGGATGGCCAACGTGCCGACGCTCGTCCGTCACTATCGGGCAGGGCATCTCCAAAAGACGACACAGGGACTCCGTTCAATGATTCGTGTGACGACGGCGATTGCTGGTGCAGCGACCATCGGGTTGATGGGAGTCATGTTTTTCTTGAACGTGGCCTTGTTTGAAGACGAGTCCGGGACGCGAGCCCTTGTCTTCTTAGCGACGAGTACGTTTGCTGCCTCCTTGGCGATTGCGAGTATGACTTGTTTGCAGGCGATTGACCGAGAGTGGGTCGCGGCACGAAGTATGGTCGTCGCAATTTTAGTGAAAAGTATGGTAAACGCATGGCTTGTCCCGAGATACGGAATCGAAGGCGCGGCAATCGGGACGTCGATTGGATTTTTAGCGATGGCATTCTATAATTTTCGGGCGCTTGACCGTTCGATTCCGCTCGGATCATTTCGATCGAAACATTATAAATCGCTATGGAAAGCCCTCGTACCGATGCTGTTCCTCATTGGCGTGTTAAACTGGCTAGGTCAGATGTGGGTCGATTCGCGAATCACTGCGTTCGGTTGGTTAATCGGAATGGTGTGTAGCGGTGCCGTCCTTTATATATGGAGATTATGGAGTACGCGAATGCTGTCACTTGCGGAATGGGAACTGATCCCGTTCGGAAGTCGTCTGCTCGATGTGCTCGAGAAAAAGGAGAACTAATATGGGTTATACAATCACGGTGGTCGGACTCGGGTCTGGTGAGTTGAATCAATTGCCGCTCGGTGTGTACCGCCATTTAAAACAACAACCGCTCGTCTGGTTGCGCACAAAAGAACATCCTGTCGTTCAAGAGTTAGAAGCGGAAGGACTCGTGTTCGAATCATTTGATTCGGTCTATGAATCGAGTGATACGTTTGAAGAAGTTTATGACCAAATTGTCGAGACGTTGTTGAGTAAAAGTGAAGAAATGGCGATCACATACGCCGTACCGGGCCACCCGTTCGTAGCGGAACGGACCGTCGAACTATTGGTGGAACGCGGTGCCGACCTTCATGTACTCGGTGGTCAAAGTTTCCTCGATGCCATGTTCCAGGCGCTCCGGATCGACCCAATCAATGGATTTCAACTGCTCGATGCGACCGCACTCGACCTTGAACGTTTGCAGGTGACCCAACATGTGCTTATCGGGCAAGTGTACGATGGATTCGTGGCGGGTGACGTCAAAGTGCAATTGATGGAACGGTATCCGGACGACCATCCCGTCACCCTTGTGACGGCTGCCGGTACGACGCAAGAACGGATTGAGCACATTCCGTTATTCGAAATGGACCGGATGGCGGAAGTGAATAACTTGACGACCCTCTACGTTCCACCGCTCGTGGATGAATCGTATTTGGCGAAGGATTTTGCGACACTCAAACAAATCATCGCAACGCTTCGAGGACCAGACGGGTGCCCGTGGGATCGTAAACAGACGCATGCGTCACTTCGCAAGTACCTATTAGAAGAGGCGTATGAGTTGATTGAAGCAATCAATGCAGAAGACGATGATGCCATCATCGAAGAACTCGGTGACGTCTTGCTCCAAGTGATGTTGCATGCTCAAATCGGAGAAGATGAGGGCTATTTCGATATTCGTGACGTAATCGGTTCCATCAGTGAGAAGATGGTGCGCCGCCATCCACACGTCTTTGGCGATGTCACCGTCGAAGATGCCTCTGACGTGGTGAAAAACTGGAATGCGATTAAACAGACGGAAAAAGGGGAAAAGAAACAATCGCAACTCGATGGTGTTCTCGTCGACCAACCTTCATTGATGCGAGCGGAGCAACTTCAAAAGAAAGCGGCTCACGTCGGATTTGAGTGGGATGACGTATCCGGTGCCTTCGAAAAACTGGAAGAAGAGTTAAAAGAATGGCATGAAGACCTAAGTGATGAATCGGAACTTGGGGACGTATTGTTCTCCATCGTGAACATCGCGCGATACGTTGGGCTGAATGCCGAGCAAGCATTAGAACAGACGAACCGAAAGTTCAAACGTCGATTCGAGTATGTGGAAGCGAACGGTGACCTTCACCAGATGACACTCGAACAGATGGATGCGCTTTGGAACGAGGCAAAGGAGAAAGGTTTATGAGACTAGATAAGTTTTTAAAAGTGTCACGTCTAATCAAGCGTCGTACGTTGGCAAAAGAAGTGGCGGACCAAGGACGAATTCAACTGAATGGGCAAGTCGCGAAGGCGAGCACAGAAGTCAAAGTCGGAGATGAGTTACAAATTCGCTTCGGAAATAAACTCGTCACGGTCGTCATCGATTCAATCGCAGAACATGCACGTAAAGAAGATGCGAAAGAAATGTATCGTTTACTTAAAGAAGAGAAGATGGACGGTAGTATCAACTCATAAAAAAAAGTATACTTAATGTATTAAGAGGAGGGGGATGAGGCGATGAACGGACGTAATCCGATGGATCGACAACGACGCATTCGAGCGCTAGATGAGCGTAGAGAACAGCTAGAAAAAGATACACATCGCCGACGAGTTCATCTTCGACGTCGTTTGGCGGCAGCCTCTCTCCTGTTTTTATTTGTCATGGTGTTGATTGGACAGAGTTACTTCTCGAAAGTAGGGTACGTATCGGACCAGCAACAAGCCTACGCACAAGCAAAAGTGGAGTTGCGTGAACAGCAGGCCGAACAGGATGAGTTGAAAGAGCAAGTGGAACGGTTACAGGATGAAGATTATATCGCGAACTTAGCACGAAACGAACTGCTTTTCTCTAAAGATGGAGAGATTATTTTCTACTTCTCGCCAGAGGAATAAGTCGGTTCGTTGACCGTTAGGGAAACGACTCGTATAATTAGAAAGAATCAATCAAAAAAGGAGTACATTATTTTATGTCAATTGAAGTAGGAAGCAAGGTACAAGGTAAGGTTACAGGGATTACGCATTTCGGAGCGTTCGTCGAGCTCCCAAATGGCAAGACAGGATTAGTACACATCAGTGAAGTGGCAGACTCTTACGTCAAAGACATTAACGAAGTGTTGACAGTCGGTCAAGAAGTCACGGTAAAAGTGTTGAACGTCGAAAATGATGGGAAAATCGGGTTGTCCATCAAGAAAGCAGTCGACCGTCCTGTAAGCGAACGTCCTGAGCGTCCTGAGCGTCCAGCTGGTGAGCGTTTCTCTCGTGGCCCACGTCCAGGTGGCCCAGGTCAAGGTGGTCCACGCGGTGGCGGCGGTCCACGCGGTGGCGGCCCACGTGGTGGCGGTCGTCGTGAACAACGTCGTGAACCAGAAACATTTGATACATTGATGAGTAAGTTCTTGAAAGATAGCGACGAGCGTCTTTCGACGTTGAAACGTCAAACAGACTCAAAACGCGGTGGACGCGGAGCCAAGCGCGGGTAATCCTTCGTATACCAATTAGCTTCTACTCGTAACCATAGAGGTCTTGTAATGAGACGAGCCATGAACATTTTCGTTCATGGCTTTTTTTCTGTTTAAAAAAATTATAAAAAATAACTAAAAGAGTTGCTTTTTTTCGAGGAAGGGAGCAAAATAGGGAACATGAAAAAATAGTTATGTTTTATAAGTGAAGGTGGAGAGAAAAATGAATGGATGGAAACTGTGGACGGCGGAGTGGCGAAGTATCTTCAAGAACCCACGTGTGTTGGTTCCGATTCTTGCGGTCGCACTCGTACCGTTAATGTACGCCGGTATGTTCTTATGGGCTTTTTGGGATCCGTATGGACAGATGAAAGATTTGCCGGTCGCCATCGTCAATGAAGACAAAGGGGCAACGTTTGAAGGGGAGTCGCTTGCAATTGGAGATGACCTCATTGATAAGCTGCTGGATTCGGAGGCGTTCGAGTTCGTCGAAACGACGAAGAAAGAAGCGGAATCTGGACTGAAAGACCATGACTACTACATGGCGATCGAGATTCCAGAAAACTTTTCAGAAAAAGCGACGACTGCTTTAGATGAACATCCGGAGCAACTCGAACTGAAGTATATCGCAAATGAATCGTATAACTTCTTAGCCGCACAAATCGGTGGTTCCGCGATGGAACAAGTCAAAGCGGAACTGTCGACCGAAGTCTCGAAACAGTATGTCAGTGCGTTGAAAGACGGATTGAATGATGTGGCAGACGGACTTGGTGAGGCCGCAGATGGTGCAGCGACACTTGCGGACGGCTCAACGTCAGCAAAAGACGGTGCCGTCAAGTTGGCGGACGGGACGAAGCTTCTCGCTTCGAAACAACGTGAGCTCGCGGATGGAGCAAGCCAATTAAACGATGGGATGACTCAGTTGGCCGATGGTTCATCAGAACTCGCGGATGGGACGAAGCTTCTCGCTTCGAAACAACGGGAACTGGCGAATGGAGCAAGTCAATTACGTGATGGTGTTTCGCAATTGGCCGATGGCTCATCTGCACTCGCGGATGGCAGTCAACAAGTATACGAGGGCTCAGCCTCACTTTCGGACGGGGTCCATCGTGTCAGCGAGGGCGCTTCTGCCTTACAAGGCGGGACGAGCCAACTCGTTGACGGAACAGGAGCGTTCGCATCTAAACTAGATGAGCTGCACACAGGTGCGAAGACGTTGAACCAAGGTGTTCAAGACCTTGCTGCCGGCATCGAGCGCTCGAAAGAGGGGGCATCTGCATTACAGGATGGTGCCACAAAACTCTCAGGAGCGTTGACTCAGGCGAAGGACGGAAACGCGGCACTTGTTGCGGGTCAAACAGACGTGGTCAATGGAATCGGACAAATGAAGTCTGAATTGACTGCGAAACAAGATGAGTTGATTGGACAATTGACAGCGCTCGCTGAGTCGGGTCAATCGGCATCACCTGAAATGCTTCAAGCCATTGCGGCACAACTGAGCGAAGGGAAGCAAGAGACGGCGGCCGGGTTTGATCAACTATCCGCTGGCGCGACAAAAGTGAAAGAAGGACAGGTCGCACTTGGCGCAGGTCTTGATCAGGCAGGTACAGGTGCAGACAAACTATCGACTGGACTTTCTGAATTGAGTACCGGTCAAACGAAATTGGCCGAAGGTGCGAACGCATTGGCAAGTGGTTCAAGTCAAATCGAGCAAGGTACGCAAACGGCGGCCGATCGTTCCCAAGAACTTGTGTCAGCGAGTGCGAAGCTCAATCAAGGCGCGACACAACTTCAAGATGGGACAACTGAGCTCGCCGCTGGAAGTGACAAGCTTGTAGACGCGACTGGACAGTTGTCTGAGGGTAGCGAAAAGCTTGCGGATGGAGCGAAGAGCGCAAGCACCGGTACGAATGAATTGGTGAATGGTGCGAATCAATTAGCGGACGGTGGTCAAAAGCTGCAGTCAGGAAGCCGTGAACTGGCCGAAGGTGCGAAGGGTGCCGGAGCCGGAACGAGCAAGCTAACGGATGGCGCGAATCAGCTCGCGAATGGTGGACAAGAACTTTCAGACGGTAGCGGTGAACTCGCTGACGGAATGAAAGAGCTCGCATCAGGTAGCGATGAACTTCGTGACGCCTTGGTAAAAGGTGCGAAAGACGCAGACATCGGTCTAACAGATGACAACGTCGAGATGATGGCCGGTCCAGTGTCGCTCGTCGACAACTCGATTCACGAGGTGCCAAACTACGGTACTGGATTTGCTCCGTACTTTATGTCACTCGGACTTTTCGTTGGGGCACTCCTTCTCTCGATCGTTTATCCATTATACGATCCAGCAGGGCGCCCGAAACGTAGTCTATCGTGGGTATTGTCGAAATCTGGTGTCCTCATGGTCGTCGGATTCTTGCAAGCCTTGATTCTCGATGTGGCTATGGTGCAACTGCTCGGTCTTGAAGTGAGCGAACCATTGAAATTCTTCGGTTTCAGCTGGTTGACGAGCATCACGTTCCTCTTTATCGTACAGTTGCTCGTGACAACACTCGGAAACCCTGGACGTTTCGTGGCGATCGTCTTGTTGATTTTACAATTGACGACGTCAGCCGGGACGTTCCCGCTTGAATTGATTCCAAGAGCATTGCAACCATTCAATGCCTTGCTTCCAATGACGTATACGGTTGCCGGATATAAAGAAATTCTATCGGCAGATGGTGCGCAGTACTTGCAGACGGCGACAACCTATTTAGTGTTTGTGGCTGCCGGATGTTTTGCATTACTATGGGCGTACTTCCGGATCGCATGGAAGAAAAAATATCGTCAAGTCGCATCAGAAGCATGATGTAAATACGATACAAAATCGTGTATAGTGGGGAAGACGACACTATACACGATTTTTTTCTTAAAAAAATATAAAAAAAGAATTGACACTCGAATGGTGACTGGTTATTATAGAAAATGTGCTTAGGACACAACAATAACATGGCGGTGTAGCTCAGCTGGCTAGAGCGTACGGTTCATACCCGTGAGGTCGTGGGTTCGACTCCCTCCGCCGCTACCATTTTATTTAGGCCCGTTGGTCAAGCGGTTAAGACACCGCCCTTTCACGGCGGTAACACGGGTTCGAATCCCGTACGGGTCACTTAACCTAAGCGTAAAGAAGCCATCTCAATCGAGATGGCTTCTTTTGTTATATCAAGGAGGGAATTCATGAAAAAGGTACTCGTCGCTGTGTCGGGTGGAGTCGATTCCATTGTCTTATTGGACCGTCTCGTCAAGCAAGGATGGGATGTGGCGGTGGCGCACGTCCATCACGGTTTACGAGAAGCATCAGATGAAGAGTACACGTTCGTCGCACACGTAGCGGCATCCTACCAAGTCGCGTTTCATGGGACGCGTCTCCATTTTCAAGAAGGAGCATCACAGGCTCATTACCGTAAGGCCCGCTACCGCTTTTTTGAAGACGTCATGAATGAACATGGATACGATACACTGGCCACGGCTCATCATGCGGATGATGTGTTGGAGACGGTTCTCATTCAACTTCACCGAAACGTAATCGAAGTGAAAGGAATTCCCGAGAGAAGAACGTTCGGGCGTGGGACGTTGATCCGTCCTTTATTAAGAGAAACAAAGGTGCAACTCATCGAGTATGCTCGGAAAAACGAACTTGCCTGGAGGGAAGATGCCACCAATCAGGAAGTGACCTATTTACGGAATCGGATCCGTCACGAAATCATCCCGAGGCTGAAACAACTGTGGCCGACAGTCGTTGACGATGTATACGATACGGCGAAACAGGCATACGCTGAATGGGACATGCGTTACCAGTCATGTGGGCGATGGATTGAAGAAAATGTGGATCTTGAAATGAAAGCGTTTCATGTGAAACTTGATGAGTTTAATCGCTTATCCTCACTTGAGCGGTATACGGTCGCTCGCTTGCTGTCCCGTCGCTATGGGGTAGAGGTCGGTGAGGCGGTCGAAAAGTTAAGCATGAGTCAAAAGGACACCGGAACCTATCACCTGTCAGGTGAGTGGTTCATGATGAAGCAGAAGAGGGTACTTAATCTTGTACAACGTTCGACAGAAGCATCACTTCACCCCGTTCAGGTCGAGTCGTTACCGGCCGTCGTTCAATTTGGAAAGCGTACGGTTTCGTTGTCCATCGAAGAAGGACGAGAAGGTATTCCGCTAAAGGAAATCACTTATCCGCTGACAATTCGTTCGCTCGCACCTGGAGATCGAATGCAGTTGAACGTGGGGACAAAAAAAGTATCCCGCATCCTAATCGATGAAAAGGTTGAGCGAACCATTCGACCGACGCTCCCGTTGCTTGAGGACGCCTCGGGACGAATTCTCGCGATTGTTGGGGTAAGAGTTTCAGAATTTCTAGACAAGTCGGATGCGATTTGCCTACGATTAATGGTAAAATGATGATTGTGTCGAAACAGAAAGAGGAGGATTTCAAGATGTCATTAATGAACGATATGGAGAAAATTTTAATCTCACGTGAAGAGATTCAAGAAAAGGTGAAAGAACTCGCTGGAACATTGAGCGAAGACTATAAAGAAGAGTTCCCGCTTCTCGTATGTGTATTGAAAGGCGCGATGCCATTCATGTCGGACCTCGTCAAAGAAATGGATATCCATTTAGAGATGGATTTCATGGACGTGTCGACGTATCATGGAGGAACTTCTTCGACAGGTGAAGTGAAAATCGAGAAAGATTTAAATACATCTGTAGAAGGACGCGACATCTTGATTGTAGAAGATATTATTGATAGTGGATTGACGCTTGGTTACCTCGTCGATCTTCTTAAATACCGTAAAGCGAAGTCTGTGAAGATTGTCACGCTTCTCGATAAGCCGACTGGCCGTAAAAATGGTTTATCAGCAGACTATAGTGGTTTCGTGATTCCACACGAATTCGTTGTCGGCTACGGTCTTGATTATGAAGAGAAATATCGTAACCTTCCTTATGTCGGTGTGCTCAAACCGAGCGTTTACGGGGGCTAACGTTTTTCTTTTGAAAATGTGACGTGGTAAGATAAAGGAAATCCCCAAAGTATAGGCATATACTGAATGGGCGAGAACATCGTTTCTCGGAATAGGAGGCAGAGAATGAATCGTGCAGTGAAAAACACATTGGTTTTTGGTGTGATTTTCCTAGCCTTGATCTTGTTCCTTCAATATTTGCAGAATCCGAATAGTCAGAGTGAAACGCTCTCGTATTCGAAATTCCTAGAATATGTGGAAGATGATCGGATTGAGACGGCAACCGTACAAGAAATCCCGGGGGCTATCTCGATTACAGGCGATCTTACAGGAGATGAAGACCAACGTTATGAAACAAACATTCCAGCGAACGAAGCGGAATATGCGGATGTATTAACGCAGCTTCGAGCGAATACGGATATTCAAATCGAGGAGGCTGAATCCAACAGTAGCTGGTTCAGCATCGTCTTCGCGATTTTACCATTCATTATCATCTTCATCTTGTTCTTCTTCTTGTTGAACCAAGCGCAAGGTGGTGGCGGTGGTGGTCGTGTGATGAACTTCGGGAAATCGAAGGCGAAACTATACGACCAAGAGAAACGTCGCGTCACATTCAAAGATGTGGCTGGGGCGGACGAAGAGAAGCAAGAACTCATCGAAGTCGTTGAATTCTTGAAAGATCCTCGCAAATTCTCGAAACTCGGCGCACGTATTCCAAAAGGGGTCTTACTCGTAGGTCCTCCAGGGACAGGTAAAACACTCTTGGCTCGTGCGGTAGCCGGTGAAGCCGGTGTTCCGTTCTTCTCGATCTCAGGTTCGGACTTCGTTGAGATGTTTGTCGGGGTCGGGGCGTCACGTGTTCGTGACTTGTTCGAAAACGCGAAAAAGAATGCGCCATGTATCATCTTCATCGATGAAATTGATGCGGTCGGTCGCCAGCGTGGTGCCGGTCTCGGTGGTGGGCACGATGAGCGTGAACAAACACTGAACCAACTTCTTGTTGAGATGGATGGATTCAGTGATAACGAAGGAATCATCATGGTTGCGGCGACAAACCGTCCAGATATCCTTGACCCGGCCCTCCTTCGTCCAGGTCGTTTTGACCGTCAAATTACGGTCGATCGTCCGGATGTCAAAGGGCGCGAAGAAGTATTGAAAGTCCATGCACGTAACAAGCCACTCGATTCGACGGTGGACTTGAAGTCGATTGCACAACGTACGCCTGGTTTCTCTGGGGCAGACTTAGAGAACCTCTTGAACGAAGCGGCACTCGTTGCGGCACGTTCGAACCGTACAGCTGTTTCAGTTGTCGATGTGGAAGAAGCGATTGACCGTGTTATCGCAGGTCCTTCGAAGAAGAGTCGCATCATCTCTGAAAAAGAGCGCAACATTGTTGCATATCACGAAGCGGGTCACACAATCATCGGTCTCGAGCTTGAGAATGCGGATGAAGTACACAAAGTGACAATCGTTCCACGCGGAAACGCGGGCGGATATGTCGTCATGCTTCCGAAAGAAGATCGTTACTTCATGACAAAACCTGAACTCGAAGACAAGATTGTTGGTCTTCTTGGTGGTCGCGTCGCCGAAGATGTCATCTTTGGAGAAGTGTCGACCGGAGCGAGCAATGACTTCCAGCGCGCTACTGGTATCGCACGTAAGATGGTCATGGATTACGGGATGAGCGATAAACTCGGACCGCTCCAGCTCGGTTCAAACCATGGCGGACAAGTCTTCCTTGGTCGCGATTTCCAGACAGAGCAGAACTACTCGGATGCGATTGCGCAAGAAATCGATTTGGAGATTCGAGACATCATCAATCGCTGTTACGCGAAAGCGAAGCAGATTTTGACAGATCGTCGCGAAGATCTCGAACTCGTTGCAAAGACGCTGCTTGATGTCGAGACGCTCGACTCGAAACAGATTCGTCATTTGATCAAGACACGCGAGTATCTTCCGCATGAGCCGGAAGAGGACGTGGATGGATCGACGGATGCGGATGACGCAGCGAAGAAAGATGATGCAGCCGTTCAACACGGTCAAGTCGTCGATCAACCTGAAGTTGTCCAAGACAGCCAGCCGGATGTCGTACCTGAAGGCGATAAGCCAGAAGCGACACCGACAGAACGTCCGAATAACGAATCACGTTAATGAAAAAGACGAATGCCCTTGACGAGGCATTCGTCTTTTTTCGTGTTATAATTCGAGCGAACTGCAATTGACAACAAAGTGAGGAACTATATCATGATTTTAGTGATTGATGTTGGAAATACAAATATTGTTCTCGGGATGTACGATGGAGATCATCTCGTACACCATTGGCGCATCTCAACGGATCGTACAAAAACGACCGACGAGTACGGCATGCTGGTGAAATCGCTATTCGATCATTCGAACGTCTCGTTCGACCAGGTCGAGGGAGTGATCTTATCTTCTGTCGTACCTCCTGTTATTTTCCCACTTGAACAAATGTCGCAACGATACTTCAATGTACGTCCAATCGTTGTGGGACCAGGTGTGAAGACAGGGTTGGACATTCACGTCGAGAATCCTCGCGAAGTCGGGGCCGACCGAATCGTTAACGCGGTGGCTGGAATCGCCAAGTATGACGGTCCGCTCATAATTGTTGATTTTGGAACGGCAACCACGTATTGTTACATCGATGAGAAACGTCGTTACCATGGCGGAATCATCTCACCAGGTATCATGATCTCAGTGGAGGCACTCTATCAGCGTGCCGCGAAACTACCTCGGATTGAATTGGCGACCCCGCCGACAGTCATCGGGAAGAACACGATTCAAGCGATGCAATCGGGGACATATTATGGATATGTGGCCCAAGTGGACGGTATCGTGAACCGGATGAAGCGTGAAGTCGGTGAAGCGACTGTCATTGCAACGGGAGGGCTGGCGCGATTGATCAGTGAACATGCAGAGACAATCGACCATGTGGATTCGTTCCTGACACTCGAAGGCCTCCGTCTCATTTACGAGCGCAATCAAAAGTAAACTAAAGGAGTTAAATCATATGATTCATACAGAACAACAAGCATTACTCGACCAGATGAAGGATGACTATCTCGTTCGTGCCCTCGGTTTTAACGGAGAGGTTCGTGCCTTTGCCGCACGCACGACAAAAACGGTATATGAGACGCAACTTCGTCATCAAACGACACCAGTTGCTTCAGCTGCCCTCGGACGGACGATGACGATCGGCTCGATGATTGGAGCGATGCAAAAAGGTGCAGCGCGTGTCACGCTTAAAGTAGAAGGTGATGGTCCAATCGGGAAAATCATCGTGGACGCGGATACAGCGGGAGATGTTCGTGGATATGTGTCGTACCCGCGTGTCGATGGCGGTACATTCGTCAACGAACAAGGGTTGACGAAATTGAAAGTCGGCGAAGCCGTCGGAAAAGGAACCATTTCTGTCATTAAAGACTTAGGATTGAAAGACTATGTCGGCGGTTCTTCAGAGATTCAAACGGGCGAAATCAGTGAAGACTTCACGTACTACTTCGCCACATCTGAGCAAGTACCGTCAGTCGTCGGGGCGGGTGTCCTCGTCTTACCGGAAGATGAATCGATTCTTGCTGCAGGTGGAATCATCGTCCAGTTGCTCCCGAACGCTTCTGAAGAGACGGTACAAGCGCTCGAAAAAGCACTTCAGACGTTCCCGCCCGTATCGGTTTTGATTGGTGAAGAAAAAACGCCAGAAGAAATGCTTCAATTACTCCTTGGCGATAGCCTCGATGTCCTCGACACGAACCCGATTCAGTTCAACTGCACATGCAGCCGTGAACGAATGGAAAGCGCCATTATCGGTCTCGGAAAAGAAGAGATTCGTCAGATGATTGAAGAAGATGGCGGAGCTGAAGCCGTATGCCATTTCTGTGGCGAAAAGTATCATTTCTCAGCGGAACAGTTAGAGACGATGAAAGTACAGGCACAGGCGTAGGCAACGTTCCAAATTGCATATTTTCAATTCGATAGGGTATGATAACAATATCGGAATAGTCGGAATTATGAAGGAGGAAATGCAATGCGTATCGTAAACTCAGTAACAGACTTGATTGGAAAGACTCCGATTGTGAAATTGAACGGAATGACTGGACCAGAGGATGCCAACGTGTATCTGAAGCTCGAATATATGAACCCGGGATCAAGCGTCAAAGACCGGATCGCCCTCGCCATGATCGAAGCGGCTGAAAAAGACGGCATCTTGAAGCCAGGTGATACAATCATCGAGCCAACTAGCGGAAACACGGGCATCGGTCTCGCGATGGTCAGTGCCGCAAAAGGATATAAAGCCATTCTAGTCATGCCTGAAACGATGAGCATGGAACGCCGAAACCTCCTTCGTGGATACGGGGCCGAATTAATTTTGACACCAGGACCTGAAGGGATGGGTGGAGCGATTCGTCGCGCTACTGAAGAAGCAGAGAAACATGGCTACTTCCTCCCGCAACAATTCAATAATGCAGCTAACCCGAACGTCCATGAAATGACGACGGGACCTGAGATTGTAGAGGCGTTTGAAGAATCAGGACTTTCAGTCGACGCTTTGATTGCCGGAGTCGGGACGGGCGGTACCATCACCGGCGCAGGTAAAGTCGTGAAGGCGAAGTACCCGGACGTAAAAATTCTCGCCGTTGAACCGGTCGATTCACCTGTCTTATCAGGCGGGAAACCGGGACCTCATAAGATTCAAGGGATTGGGGCTGGATTCGTTCCATCCATCCTCGACACGGAGATTTATGAAGGGGTTCTTCAAATCACGACAGAGCAAGCGTTCGAATATGCTCGTCAGGCGGCACGTACGAACGGTGTCCTCGGTGGTATCTCTTCAGGAGCTGCCATTGCGGCAGCGCTTGATACAGCGAAACGCCTTGGTAAAGGGAAAAATGTATTGGCGATTATCCCCTCAAACGGTGAACGTTACTTGAGCACGCCGCTCTATCAGTTTGATGAAGAGTCAAACGAGAGTCGCGTATAACATTTCAGGCAGTAATCGAGAGACATTCTCTTTCGATTGCTGCCTTTTCTTGTGTACAATAAAAGGCATGAATGAATAGACGGAGGAATGACATGTGAGATCGACTGCGTTCAGAACAAAGCGGATGACGAAAGAGAAGGTGTATGAGGCATACATGACGTTGACGGCGGATCAACCGTATCATGCATGGTTAGAGAGTGGGAGAGCGGGACGGTATACGATTGCGGGAATCGAGCCGTTCGGTCGCTTTCATGTAAAAGACGGTGTCGGACTCTTGCAAGTGGGAGATACGACAGAAACGCTATACGGAAAGCCGCTTGAGCTCGTCAGTGAGGTACGGAAGCGATTTGAGGCCGAGCGTCCGGAAGGGGCTCCTCCTTTCTTTGGTGGCATGATCGGGTATGTCAGTTATGATGTGGCCCGGACGATTGAACGTCTCCCTCAGCAAGCGGAGGATGATTTGTCGACACCAGACGTCTCGTTTCTTCTATTTGACGAGGTGGCGGTGTTCGATGAAGTGGATTCGACCCTGTACTTGATGGTGACGGCGGAGGAAGGTGCAGAACGTAAGGCGGACCGATTGGCGGCCATGTGGAACGTCGAGTCGCATTACGCGTTCAAGCCGACAGGGCAGTCACCGATAGAACGATCGCGCTCCATGTCCCAGGAAGAGTTTGTTGAAGCGGTCAAACGGATTCAGTCCTATATCGTAGAAGGGGATGTGTTCCAAGTGAACTTGAGCGTTCGTCAGTCCGAACCGCTTCTCGCTGACCCGCGTCGAGTATATGATACGTTGCGTCAAATGAATCCATCTCCTTATATGGGCTATTTCGTGGATGATGCTTTAACGATGGTCTCCGCTTCACCAGAGCTGTTGCTTGAAAAACACGGAACCGACATTTCGACACGCCCGATCGCGGGTACGCGTCCACGTGGCAAAGATGATGTGGAAGACTTGGAGTTGGCGAACACATTGCTTGAAAACGAGAAAGAGCGGGCCGAACACGTCATGCTCGTCGATCTTGAACGGAACGACCTCGGCAAGGTGGCGGCATATGGCAGCGTTCATGTTGATGAGTTGATGGTGATTGAGAAGTACTCACACGTACAACATATCGTATCGAACGTACGAGGTTCGATTCGGGATGAAGTATCAGGAGCCGAAGCACTGGCAGCGATGTTCCCAGGCGGTACCATTACCGGCGCACCGAAAATTCGGACGATGGAAATCATCGAAGAACTCGAACCAGTTCGCCGGGGACTCTACACTGGCTCATATGGTTGGTTAAGTTGGGATGACGACCTCGTCTTCAATATCACGATTCGGACGATGGTCGTAAAAGACGGAATCGCATACGTTCAAGCGGGAGCAGGTATTGTGATCGATTCGGATCCGGTCTCGGAATATGAAGAATCCCTGTCCAAAGCGAAGGCGCTATGGGCGGCGAAACACATGACGGAGGAAACGACATGATTGTATTAATCGACAACTATGACTCATTTACGTATAACTTGGTGCAATATTTCGGTGAACTCGGTCAAGAACTAGTCGTGTATCGAAACGATGAAGTCACGATTCAAGAGATTGAGGCGCTTGCCCCGAGTTATCTTGTCATTTCGCCGGGACCTTGCACTCCGAATGAGGCGGGAATTAGCGTTGAGGCAATCCAAGCGTTTGCGGGGCGTATCCCGATTTTAGGGGTTTGCCTCGGACATCAGGCGATTGCGCAAGCGTTTGGTGGAGAAGTCGTCCATGCTGAGCGGCTCATGCATGGAAAAACGTCGAAGATTCAACATGACGGAAAATCGATTTTCAAGAAGATTCCGCAACAGTCGGTCGTGACCCGTTATCATTCGTTGACCGTGGAGCGTTCGTCTCTACCAGAATGTCTAGTGGTCACTGCCGAGACGGAGACTGGAGAAATCATGGCACTTCGTCACCGAACGCTTCCGATCGAAGGGGTGCAATATCACCCTGAAGCGATTTTGACTGAGCACGGGATGGAAATGATTCGAAACTTTATCGAGGAGTATCGTCATGTGGTATTGGCATAACGGAGAGTTAGTCGAACGAGAGAAGGTGTTGATTCCGGTTGAAGATCACGGCTTCTTGTATGGAATGGGCTTGTTTGAGACGTTCCGTACATATGAATTCGTTCCTTTCCTGTTCGATGCCCACTGGGAGCGCTTGATGAAGAGTCTCGATGAGCTGTGGATCGATTTTCCATACACGAAGGAAGAAATCGGGACGGCGATTCAGCAACTGTGCCGTCAAAACGATGCACCCGACCTTTATATCCGCTTGAACGTGTCGGCAGGAGTTGCGCCCCTCGGTCTCTACGCGGGTCGTTATGAGACACCGAACGTCACCATGATCGTCAAACCGCTATCCTCAGAAGTTGTACCACAGGAGAAACGGGTCGAACCGATCCCGTTTCCGAGAAGTCGTCCTGAAGCGGCTTTTCGATTAAAGTCACATCATTATATGAACAATATCCTTGGAAAACGGACCTTACAAGACCAAGGCGCTGAAGGACTATTTGCGGACGAACATGGACATGTGGTGGAAGGGCTCGTGTCGAACATCTTTTGGGTCGGTCCAGATGATATGTTATACACGACTCCGCTATCGAGCGGAGCACTCGCAGGTGTGACACGACAATGGGTGATGAAACATCTCTCTGTAATCGAACAACCCGTGACATTTGAAGAATTGACTGCAGCGAAAGAGATTTGGATGACGAATTCAATCCAACAAGTCGCTCCGGTAACGCATTATGGAAATCTGAGATACCCCGGTAAAGACGGGGTACGATTTAACGAAGTGTGGGCGAAACTCGTTCGCTCAATTGGTTAGGAGGCGGAAGCATGACGAAGGTCATGGGTATTTTAAATGTGACCCCGGACTCGTTTTCGGATGGGGGACGGTATACGGCAATCGAGGAGGCTGTACGACATGCGAAACAACTCGTACAAGAAGGTGCCGATGCGATTGATGTCGGTGGAGAATCAACGAGACCTGGCGCGGTACTTGTTTCCGAAGAAGAAGAGATTGAACGTGTCGTCCCGATCATCCGTCGACTGACAAAAGAAATCGATGTTCCGATTTCGATTGATACGTATAAGCCGATGGTGGCGAGAGCGGCAATCGAGGCCGGTGCGACGATTATCAATGACGTATGGGGTTCGAAATGGGGAGACCGCTCGATGGCACGTGTCGCTTTCGAATATGGAGTTTCAATCATTTTGATGCACAACCGAACAAATCGGGACTATCGTCATTTCATCGAAGATGTGGTCAGCGATCTACAGGAATCAATCGAGATTGCGCATGCAGCAGGCGTAAAGGATGAGCACATTTGGCTAGATCCGGGCATCGGATTTGCGAAAGACGTGACGCAAAACCTCGAACTCATGAATCATCTTGACGTGATCACACGTCTTGGGTATCCGGTTCTGCTCGGCACGTCGCGTAAGTCGTTTATCGGTCATACGCTCGATTTACCAACAGAGGAGCGTCTCGAAGGAACGATTGCGACAACGTGTCTCGGAATCATGAAAGGGTGCGATTGGGTGCGTGTGCACGACGTCAAAGCGAACGCCCGTGCGGCGAAGATGATGGATGCGATGATTGGAGGGGATAGACATGGATAAAATATTTGTGAACGGGATGCGTTTTTACGGTTATCATGGGGTGTTTGAAGAAGAAAACCGTCTCGGTCAACGGTTTCACGTGGATTTAATGTGTGAACTGGACCTCGCGCCTGCGGGACGTTCGGATGACTTAAACAATGGGGTCAGCTATGCCGGCTTGTATCAGTTGACGGAAGATATTGTGACGGGAGAACCGGTCAATTTGTTAGAAACACTCGGAGAACGCATCACGACAGCCGTGTTGGCGCATAGTGAGTTGATTCAACGTGTGACGGTTAAAGTAATTAAACCGGACCCACCCATCCCGGGACACTATGATTCAGTAGCAATCGAGATGACAAGGGGACGGACGTCATGATTTATATTGCATTAGGCGCCAATATCGGAGATCGGGCTAGACAGTTGTCTGCGGCAATCGATGAGATGGAGCGAACAGGTCTCCACGTCACGAAACAGTCGTCGGTCTATGAGACGGCTCCTGTCGGATATACAGAGCAACCTTCGTTTTTTAATATGGTGGTCGAAGTCGAGAGTCATCAATCCTCGGACGAACTGCTCAACACGCTTCAACAGATCGAACAACGATTAGGACGGGAACGTCTATTTAAGAACGGACCGCGTACCATCGACCTTGACATCCTCTTTTATAATGGGGAAGATATACAATCAGAACACTTAACGGTTCCGCATCCGCGCATGCAGGAACGTGCATTTGTTCTCGCCCCGTTAGCAGAGATCGCACCAGAACTCGTCGTTCGAGGACAAACGGTCGCCTCCTGGCTCGAAGGGCTACCGATGACGGACCGCCAAGATGTCGTCCGGTTACAGTTGCTTAGGAATTTGGTGAAATGAAGGATGTGTTGTCTTGACAGGCTTTAAGATTGGAAACATAGATATTAAAAACCGTGCAGTCCTCGCACCGATGGCTGGCGTGACCAACCCTGCTTTTCGTTTGATTGCAAAAGAGTTCGGAGCGGGACTCGTCTGTGCCGAAATGGTTAGCGATAAAGGCATCTTGCTCGAGAACGCTCGGACGATGCGTATGCTATACGTCGATGAACGAGAGAAACCGCTCAGTTTACAAATCTTTGGCGGTTCGAAAGATACACTCGTCAGAGCGGCACAGTACGTCGATCAAAACACCAATGCGGATATCATTGATATCAACATGGGTTGTCCCGTACCGAAAGTGACGAAGTGTGACGCAGGGGCGAAGTGGTTACTCGACCCGGATAAAGTGTATGAGATGGTGAATGCCGTCACGAATGTCGTCGAAAAACCGGTCACGGTGAAAATGCGACTCGGTTGGGATGACGAGCACATCTTTATTTTGGATAATGTTAAGGCGGCTCAGACGGGTGGAGCAGCAGCGATTGCCATTCATGGACGTACGCGTGCCCAACAATATGAAGGAACCGCGAATTGGGATTGGATTGGCGAGGCGAAGAAAGTAGCGACCGTCCCGATTATCGGAAACGGGGATATCGCGACCCCGCAGGATGCGAAACGTGTGATTGACCAATATGGTGTGGATGCCGTCATGATTGGACGCGCTGCACTCGGGAATCCGTGGATGCTCTATCAAACGGTCCAGTACCTCGAAACAGGGGAGCTCCCTCCGGAACCAGAGGCGCGTGAGAAAATCGATATCTGCATGCTTCATCTCGACCGGTTGAGTGCAATCAAAGGTGAGCTGACAGCCGTACGCGAAATGCGTCAACACGCGGCTTGGTATTTGAAAGGGTTGAAAGGCAGTGGTCCGATTCGCAAACAAATCAATGAAACGGAATCGCGCGAGGCGTTCGCGGCGGTCCTTTATGGATTTGTGGACCAACTCGAACGACAACTGTCAGAAGTGTGAACTAGTGAAAAGAACTAATTTATGGTAAGCTTGTTTGGCGAAAAAGTGCACCACAACGAATGAACGGCTTCGGCTGTGCTGTTGGCCATCGGGTCGACAGTTTTTTGTTAGAGAGAAACCCAATATGGATAGAGGAGTGAATGGAATAGTGAGCCACGAGTTAGAAATGAATGATCAAATGCAGGTTCGTTTTGAGAAGATGACCGATATGCGTGAGCGCGGTCTCGACCCGTTCGGTCACCGCTTTGATCGTTCTGCACACGCAGGTGAATTACATGAGCAGTATGAATCAATTGAAAAAGAGGCTTTGGCTGAACAAGATGTAGAAGTCACATTGGCTGGACGTATCATGACGAAACGTGGGAAAGGGAAGGTTTTCTTTGCCCACATTCAAGATGTGACAGGTCAAATTCAAATTTACGTTCGTAAAAATGATGTCGGGGATGAGCCGTTTGACTTATTCAAGTCTTCAGACCTCGGTGACATCGTCGGTGTAAAAGGGAAGCTCTTTAAAACGAACGTTGGTGAGCTTTCGATTCACGTGGAAGAGTTTGAATTATTGACGAAGGCGCTTCGGCCGCTTCCGGACAAATATCATGGATTAAAAGATGTGGAACAGCGCTATCGCCAACGCTATCTTGATTTGATTACAAACCAGGACTCGCGTCAGACATTCATTTTGCGTAGCCGCATCATTTCTGAGATTCGCAACTTCTTAAACCAAAAAGGATATTTAGAAGTGGAAACACCGATGTTACACACGATTGCGGGTGGAGCAGCGGCACGTCCGTTCTTAACGCATCATAATGCGTTAGATATGGAACTCTACATGCGTATTGCCATCGAACTTCACTTGAAACGCTTGATTGTTGGTGGACTCGAGCGCGTGTACGAAATCGGGCGTGTATTCCGTAACGAAGGGATTTCTACACGTCACAACCCTGAATTCACGATGATCGAATTGTATGAAGCCTATGCAGATTACAACGACATCATGGATTTGACGGAAGAATTGGTTGCGCACGTAGCGAAAGAAGTGCTCGGTACAACAGATGTGCAGTATGGTGAAGATACGATCCATCTTGGCATCGGTTGGAAACGTGCACATATGGTCGACCTTGTTAAAGAAGAGACAGGTGTAGACTTCTGGCAACAAATGTCCGATGAAGAAGCACGAGCACTTGCAAAAGAACACGGTGTAGAAGTACAAGATCATATGACGTTTGGTCATATCGTGAATGAATTCTTCGAGCAGAAAGTAGAAGAAACATTGCTTCAACCGACATTTGTCACAGGACATCCGGTTGAAGTATCACCATTGGCGAAGAAGAATGAAACAGATCCACGCTTCACGGATCGTTTCGAGCTATTCATTGTTCGTCGTGAACATGCGAATGCCTTCACGGAGTTGAATGACCCAATCGATCAACGTGAACGCTTTGAAGCACAGTTGCTTGAAAAAGAAGCGGGGAACGATGAGGCGCACGAACTCGATAACGATTTCCTTGAAGCGCTTGAATATGGTATGCCGCCAACGGGTGGGCTTGGAATCGGGATTGACCGTCTCGTCATGTTATTGACGAACGCGCCTTCAATTCGTGACGTTCTTCTTTTCCCAACGATGCGTCATCAACAATAATCAATTAAGTGGTCGGATCATACGTGAGTATGATTCGGCTTCTTTATTTTTGATAGCCTCGAAACGCATAGGTATGCCGTTAAACAGAAGGGATACTAAAGATATAAAACTTTTTTAAAAAAACTTTTACAAAACCCCTTGCGTTAATGAGAGGTGTACGGTAAAGTAATAAACGTTGCCGCTGATGGCAGCGGAAAAGAAATAAAAAAGTGGTTGACAACTGTGTCGATGACTTGTATTATTTTAAGAGTCGCCAAGAGCGGCAGACGAACTTTGAAAACTGAACGATGAGGCAAAAATAAGTTTTACCATTTTTGAATGAAGCGCAAGCTTCGTCAATTTAAGAGCTATATCAAATTCTTTGGAGAGTTTGATCCTGGCTCAGGACG
>NZ_JACSJV010000005.1:0-53489 GCF_018617245.1 Exiguobacterium sp. s121 | reverse complement strand
GAATTTGATATAGCTCTTAAATTGACGAAGCTTGCGCTTCATTCAAAAATTGTAAAACTTATTTTTGCCTCATCGTTCAGTTTTCAAAGACCAATCGTTGTCGTGTTAGCGACTTTTTAATAATAGCGATTTGAGTTATTAAAGTCAACCACTTTTTATTATTTTTTTCGCTTCCTGAAGTTTGTTTCGTGAACAACATCAGCGACGTTTATTAATATATCAGCATCCTAAAAAACCGTCAACTATTTTTCTAAAAAAACTTTAATTTTTCTTTGTTTTGTTGAAATGAATAAAAAATGGTTGGCGGATCACCCAAAACACTTCGGATTATCCACACAACCATTTACTTTTTACGATGATTTAGACGACATCTGTTTCTTCGTTTTTTTCTTTCTAACTTCGGGTGAAGCGACTTGAACCGCTTGTCCTGTCTGTTGAAAGCGATGAAGCATTAATACCTGATAAGCGTTCGCAAACACCAATGTGGCTAGTGCCGGCCAGAGCAATGGAATCTCGTCCGTTGTTTGCAGAGCTGGAATCCATTCAATTAACGTAATGACAGTCATTAAGAAAAGTGTCGGGATGAAAGCACTCCTATTTGTTTGTTTCGCCTTACTCGCAGCAACGACCCAAGCGACAATGAGTAACACAAGCATCTCACCGATATAACGCCACATGTGATCATTACCGAATGCGAGCATCCGTAAGTAGACGGCATCAAAAATCGCAAATGCGATTAGTAACACTTGAACGCGATTCCATAGACGTGGCCCTCTAAATAAATCGAGTCCGACCCGATGAATAATCAAATAGGCAAAGAAGCCCATCATGCTGATCCCCGTCCATGTACTCGAGTAACTAAGCGCCGTGACAATTGCCTCCCAGGACTGACTGACCAAATAACCCGGGTTCGCCAATAAATTCATCAGGAACCCGAACAACGTCCCGAATACGAGCGTTGTCCAAAACAAACGTAAAAAACCTTGTACTTTCATCTCTCACCGATTCACCCTTCTATTTGTTTAATGACTGCTTGCGCCAACTCATCATACGTATGCTCGAACGGATGTCCATCCCGATAGACAGAAGGTGCGAAGTCCTCTTCATTGTCGTACGGTTGGCCGAGCGGGATTTGAGCAAGTAGCTTACTCTTCAATGCTTCTGACAGCTTTTCTCCACCACCGTAACCGAATACGTATTCTTTTTCACCAGTTAGCTTACTTTCGAAATAAGCCATGTTTTCAATAATACCTAATAGTTTGTGGTTCGTTTTGATTGCCATCGCTCCGGCACGAGCCGCAACGAATGCTGCTGTCGCATGAGGTGTCGTGACAATCAATTCCTGACATGATGGGAGCATCGAATGGATATCGAGCGCGACATCCCCCGTTCCCGGCGGTAAGTCGAGCAAGAGATAGTCAAGATCGCCCCACTCGACGTCATTGAAGAAGTTATTTAACATCTTCCCGAGCATCGGTCCACGCCAGATGACCGGCGCATTGTCTTCAACGAAGAATCCCATTGAGATGACTTTTACGCCAAAACGCTCGACTGGAATGATCTTCTCGCCGCGAACAACCGGTCGTTCCTCAATACCAAGCATATCTGGAACACTGAAGCCGTAAATATCCGCATCGATCAAACCGACCTTTTTGCCCGCTCGCGCAAGCGCGACAGCCAAGTTGACGGATACTGTCGATTTTCCTACGCCACCCTTACCAGAAGCGATGGCGATAAACGTCGTCCCTGAGTTTTCACGGAGGATTGCCGGTTTCGTCGCCTCTTTCAAACTTTCATCATTCAATGCCTCAAAGCGAAGCCCGACCGTCTTAAAGCCTTTCCCCTTGAGCAACGTGACGATTTCTTGTTGTAACTGAAGCTGTTCCCCGCTCCCAGTTTGACCGAGTGCCACTTTTACACTGACATAGTCTTCTTTGATTCGGATGTCTTTTACCCCTGCTGTATCTCCAAGCGTTCGGTTGATCGTCGGATCAACAAGCCCCGCCAATTCCTCGCGTACTTGCTCTACTGTAAGCATATTGCTTCCCCCTTCTAACTGTTTCGATATCAGTATATCAAAAAAAGCGTTTTCTTGACGGGTTCGGAATCGACTATTTCAAACAAAAAACTCTCCACCCGAAAGGATGGAGAGTTCGAACCACATCGCGAAGATTAACGCTTCGAGAATTGTGGTGCGCGACGTGCTGCTTTAAGACCGTATTTTTTACGTTCTTTCATACGAGCGTCACGAGTTAAGAAGCCTTTTTCTTTGAGGCTTGGACGGAATTCTGGGTCCGCTTGAAGAAGCGCACGTGATACGCCGTGGCGAATTGCTCCAGCTTGTCCAGTGTATCCACCACCGTTAACGTTAACGATTACATCGTATTTACCTTCTGTTTCAGTCAATACGAGTGGTGATTTAGCCATCATGATCAAAGTCTCATGACCGAAGTATTCTGAGATATCGCGGCCATTTACAACAACTTTACCGTCACCTGCAACGAGGTGAACGCGAGCCACCGAGTGTTTGCGGCGGCCTGTTCCGTAGTAACGTACATCTGCCATCGTTTAGTTCCTCCCTGTGTCTCGATTAACCGCGAAGTTCGTAAACTTCTGGTTTTTGTGCTTCGTGCTTGTGTTCAGCTCCAGCGTAAACGTGGAGTTTGTTGAATTGTTGACGACCGAGTGATCCTTTTGGAAGCATCCCTTTGATCGCGAGTTCAAGCATACGCTCTGGACGTTTTGCGAGAAGCTCTTTTGCAGTTTGTGATTTCAAACCGCCTGGATGACCTGAATGACGGTAGTAGATCTTGTCATTCAATTTGTTACCAGTCAATTTGATTTTCTCAGCGTTGATGATGATGACGTGGTCTCCGCAATCAACGTGTGGTGTGAAAGTCGGCTTGTGCTTACCGCGAAGAAGTGAAGCTACTTCACTAGTCAAACGACCAAGTGTTTTGCCTTCTGCGTCGATAAGGAGCCATTTGCGTTCTACTTCAGATGCTTTAGCCATGAATGTTGTGCGCATGTGGAATACCTCCTAGAAATGTCTGTTCACTTAATTTTTTGATGCTTTATCATAATCCTAGTTTACGGGGCTAAGATTGTGGTTCATCTCTAAATTTGAAAATGAAATGCCAATGAATATAATACGATTTTATAAGGGGAATGTCAATCTACTTTTTCATAATTCACATTCCACAAATACAAACCGTGTGGGGGGGCGGTAATCCCCGCTACGCGGCGGTCCTTCGCCTCTAGCATTTGTGTGATCTCTGCGGGCTGATACTTGCCTCTCCCTACCTCGATGACCGTCCCTACCATGATGCGGACTTGGTTGTATAGAAAACCTGATCCAACGAAACGGAATATGATCTCGTCTCCCATTTCGAGCACTTCTGCTTCATAGATAGTACGGACCCGATCTTCGACTTCTGCCTTTGTCACAGAGAACGACGTAAAGTCGTGGGTCCCAATCAACCGCTCCATCGCTTGACGCATCGCCTCAAGGCTCAGCTTATACGTCACGGTCGCAGCATAGTGCCGACGAAACGGATCCTCGGTCTGACGGATATAATAGCGATACTCTTTTCGCTTCGCACCGTAACGTGCGTGGAACGTATCGTCTATTTCTTCCGCCTGTTTAACGAGGATATCGTCTGGTAGCATGGCGTTTAACGCTTTGACGAAGCGCTCAGCGGGCATCTCTAACGACGTGTCAAAGTGAATCACCTGTCCTAACGCATGGACGCGAGCGTCTGTACGACCTGAGGCGACGATTTTTACCGGATATCGATGCATACGTGCCAAGACAGATTCAATCTCCGCTTGAATGGTATTGCCATTCGGCTGCACTTGATATCCCGCATAATGTGTCCCATCATAGGCGACAATCAGTTTAATTCGTCTCATCCAATCCCTCTCAATCCAAACAAAATGAGCGTCAACGCGATAAAGATGAGTAATACGGCTGTGTCACGCATTTGCCATTCCATTTCACGCAACCTCGTCCGCCCTTCTCCTCCTCGGTAACCACGGGCTTCCATAGCCGTAGCGAGGTCCTCAGCACGCTTAAACGCGGAGATGAACAATGGAATCAAGAGCGGGATGACCCCTTTTAGGCGGGATTTCCAAGGTCCACTCATCAAATCGACCCCACGCGCCTGCTGGGCTTTCATGATCCGGTCCGTCTCGTCCGCAAGCGTCGGTAGGAAACGAAGTGAGATGGAGAGCATCAACGCAATCTCATGGGCCGGCACACGAATCCGTTCGAATGGTCGTAGCCCCGCTTCAATCGAATCGGTCAATTCCATCGGTGTCGTCGTTAACGTCACGAGTGTCGTCAACATGACGAGATAAAAGAAGCGAAGCGAGACAATCAGCCCCATTCGAATTCCTTCCGAATAAATCGCAATCGGTCCTAATTCGAATAGAAGTGTCCCGTCTCGATTGAATAACAGTTGTAAGATCAACGTGAAGACGATCAAAAATAAGATCATGCGAAGACCGTTCCATAAATAGCGCCACGATAACTGTGACAGTTTGACCGCAAACAACGTGAACGCGAGTAAAAATAAATTCGTCCATAAGTTGTCAGCTAAAAAAACAACTGGGATGAATCCTAAAATGAAGAGCGTCTTGGCACGCGCATCAAGGGAATGAAGCCACGAATGTCCGGGTATATATTGACCGATAATCATGTCGCTCCCCCTTTCAGCCGTTCCGCCACCCAATCCGCCAGCTCGCTCTCGGTTCGTACGAGCGGGATGGACGTTTCTCCAAGAACCGGTGCCATGTCACGAGCGAATCGTAAGACGTGCGGGATGTCGAGCTGGAGACGTCGCACCAGTACCTCGTCTTGGAACAATTCAAACGGGTCCCCATCAAACGCCACCTGACCACGCTCCATCACGATGACGCGCTCCGCATAGGCGAGTACATCATCCATGTCATGCGAGACAAGGATCAACGTAAGGTTCAACTCTTCTCGTAAACGTTTGAATAAGGCGAGCATGTCTCGTCTCCCAATTGGGTCGAGACCCGCTGTCGGTTCATCGACAATGAGCACATCAGGCCGGCTCGCTAAAACACCTGCAATCGCGACACGGCGCATCTGCCCTCCTGAAAGATCAAACGGCGAACGGTCCCATAACGTTTCATCCAAGCCGACGAGACGAAGGGCCTCGTGGGCTCGCTCTTTCGCTTCGGCATCTGTCGCGCCAAAGTTGCGCGGACCGAACATGACGTCGCGTTCGACCGTCTCTTCAAACAATTGGTGCTCTGGATATTGAAAGACGAGCCCAACGCGACGCCGAAGCGGCAAAAGATTCTGTTTCTTGTCACGGCGCGTCCGAATCGGGGTGACAATGATATCATCGACCACCACACGTCCGTCAGTCGGGCGCAATAAGCCGTTCATATGTTGAACGAGTGTCGATTTCCCTGAGCCAGTATGCCCAAGAAACGCAACAAGCGCTCCCGACGGAATGGTTACATTCACATCGCGCAGCGCGGTTCGTTCAAACGGAGTATTCATTTGGTATTGATATGTTACTTCTTCAATGCGTATCGGCATAGATGGTTCACCAACTCCGAATGTTGTAGCATCAGACGATCGAGTGGAATGCCACGTGCCTTCAGTTCGAGTTGCATCCGAACGATAAACGGGACATCTAGTTGAATGTCACGAAGCGTATCTGGATGTTGAAACACGTCTTCAGGTGTGCCGGTCATCGCAATCTTGCCTTTCGACAATGCAATGATACGGTCAGCAAACAACACTTCGTCGAGCTCGTGTGTAATGGCGACAACGGTCATCCCTTCCGAGACGAGCTGTCGTACCGTTTGTAATACCTCTTGTCGCCCAATCGGGTCGAGCATGGAGGTCGCTTCATCGAGCACGAGGACACGCGGGCGCATTGCGAGAGCCGCAGCTATCGCAACGCGCTGCTTTTGTCCACCGGATAACTGATGCGGTTCACGGTCCGCTAGTTCCGATAATCCAACGCGCGCTAGACTGTCATCAATTCGACGAACCATTTCTTGACGTGGAAGTCCCATGTTTTCGAGAGAAAATGCCACATCATCGCGCACGGTCGCCCCGACAAATTGATTGTCGGGATTTTGAAAGACGACCCCGATTCGCGTTCGAACGTCCCACACGTCTGCGGCGTTCGACGGATCGAGTGTCTCGACGCGAACTTCCCCCTGTTCAGGAATGAGAAGTCCGTTCCACAACTTCGTCAGTGTCGACTTGCCAGAACCATTATGGCCGACAATCGCAAGCCATTCCCCTTTATATACATCGAGCGATAGGCCGTTAAGCGCCGGCTCAGACTGTCCAGGGTAATGAAATACGACATCCCGTACCATAATTTGTGATTCCATGGGTCGACTCCTTTCTGATGTGGAAACAGGGCAATACGTCACCGCATGCCCTGTTGACTGCCTAATGAATTAGACGAGTTCGATGATTACAACTTCTGCACCATCACCGCGGCGTGGGCCGACTTTCATGATGCGCGTGTATCCACCTTGACGTTCAGCGTAGCGTGGTGCCACGTCTTCGAACAATTTTTGGATTGCGTCTTTTTCTCCAGCGTTCTCCTTGCGAACGAATGAAGCTACTTGACGACGGGCATGAAGATCGCCACGTTTCCCAAGAGTGATCAATTTTTCAACGACTGGGCGAAGTTCTTTCGCTTTTTGTTCAGTTGTTTGAATGCGCTCGTTGATGATTAGGTCAGTTGCAAGATCACGCAAAAGCGCCTTGCGTTGCGAGCTTGTACGGCCAAGTTTCGAATAAGCCATTACATTTCCCTCCTTCGGTTGAACTTAGTCTTCTTTACGCAAGCCCAAACCGAGTTCGTCCAACTTGTGTTGAACTTCTTCGAGTGATTTACGTCCGAGGTTACGAACTTTCATCATCTCTTCCTCTGATTTGTTTGCGAGTTCTTGAACAGTGTTGATGCCAGCGCGCTTCAAGCAGTTGTACGAACGAACTGAGAGATCGAGTTCTTCAATCGTCATTTCGAGTACTTTTTCTTTTTGGTCTTCTTCTTTCTCGACCATAATTTCTGCGTTGAGAGCCTCATCTGTCAAACCAACGAAGATGTTCAAGTGTTCAGTCAAAATTTTAGCCCCTAATGATACAGCTTCTTCCGGACGAATTGAACCATCTGTCCACACGTCTAACAAAAGCTTATCGAAGCTAGCGTCTTGACCTACACGTGTTTTATCTACTTCGTAGTTCACGCGTTGAATCGGTGTATAGATCGAATCGATTGGAATGACCCCAATCGGCATATCATCACGTTTGTTATCTTCTGCCTGGACGTAACCACGACCACGGCGAGCAGTCAAACGCATGCGAAGCGTCGCATTGTCAGCGAGAGTCGCGATGTGGAGCTCAGGATTCAAGATTTCAACGTCGCTATCATGGGTAATGTCTGCCGCAGTGACAGCACCGGCACTTGAAACGTTAATCTCAAGCGTTTTCTCTTCTTCCGAGTACACTTTGAGTGCCAACTTCTTGAGGTTGAGTACGATTTGAGTGACGTCTTCGACAACACCGTCAATCGTAGAGAACTCGTGAAGCACGCCATCGATTTGAACCGCTGTTACCGCTGCACCTGGGAGCGATGACAATAGAATTCGACGTAGTGAGTTACCGAGAGTAGTGCCATATCCACGTTCAAGCGGTTCTACTACGAATTTACCAAACGTAGCATCCTCGCTGATTTCGACCGTTTCGATCTTTGGTTTTTCAATCTCGATCATCTGAACCCCTCCTTGAGTATATCCTGCCGTGCAGTTTGAGCTGCTAAAGTATAAGCTGTCGTGCTAGGTAAACCCCTCACACGCTCAAGCGATTATACGCGGCGACGTTTCGGAGGGCGGCAACCGTTGTGCGGAACTGGAGTTACGTCACGGATTGCAGTAACTTCGAGACCAGTAGCTTGGAGCGCACGGATAGCCGCTTCACGTCCAGCACCAGGACCTTTAACGTTAACTTCTACTGTACGCATACCGTTGTCCATTGCAACTTTCGCTGCAGTTTCAGCAGCCATTTGCGCTGCGAACGGAGTCGATTTACGTGATCCTTTAAATCCAAGGTTACCAGAAGTAGCCCATGAGATCGCGTTACCTTGCGTATCAGTGATTGTGATAATTGTGTTGTTGAATGTAGAACGGATGTGTACCACACCGACTTCAACATGTTTTTTAACTTTACGTTTAGAACGTACGTTTTGCTTACGTTTCGCCATTGTTCAATTCCCTCCTTTACTTCTTCTTGTTCGCTACTGTACGGCGTGGGCCTTTACGAGTACGCGAGTTGTTCTTCGTGTTTTGACCGCGAACAGGGAGACTACGGCGATGACGGATACCGCGGTATGCGCCGATCTCGATCAAACGTTTGATGTTAAGTGAAACTTCACGACGAAGGTCACCTTCAACTTTGATTCCGTCAATTGCTTCACGGATACGGTTGAGTTCATCTTCAGTAAGGTCGCGTGTGCGTGTCTCTTCAGATACGTTAGCAGCCTTCAAAATTTCTTGTGCTTTTGTTTTACCAATACCATAGATGTATGTGAGCGAAATAACGATACGTTTTTCGCGTGGAATATCTACACCAGCAATACGTGCCATGTGTGCACCTCCTCTGAAATTAACCTTGTTTTTGTTTGTGTTTCGGGTTTTCGCAAATTACCATTACTTTACCCTTACGGCGAATAACTTTACATTTTTCGCAAATCGGTTTTACCGACGGTCTTACTTTCATGAGTATACCCTCCTCCTGGAAAAATCGGAGTTACTTATAACGGTACGTAATCCGCCCGCGAGTCAAGTCGTATGGAGACAACTCAACAGTTACGCGGTCACCTGGAAGGATCCGAATGTAGTGCATCCGAATTTTCCCTGAGACGTGCGCGAGCACCGTGTGGCCGTTTTCTAACTCCACTTTAAACATTGCGTTCGGAAGTGGTTCGACAACAGTGCCTTCCACTTCAATGACATCTTGTTTCGCCATCATTTATTCCCCTTTCTATATGAAAATCTTTAGGAGCACAGACGATCTATTGCCATCTACTGTGAGAGAAGGATCCAGAACGGATCAGTATGAAACAATAGAGCCTCATTCACCGGAATCGAGTTTCGTTAAAATCTCGTATCCATCGTCTGTGATGGCGATGGTGTGCTCAAAGTGGGCGCACATGCTACCGTCCACGGTGACAACTGTCCAGTTATCAGCCAGTGTTCGAACATAGCGTTGACCAGCATTAACCATTGGTTCAATGGCTAACGTCATCCCAGTCTTCAGGCGCGGCCCTTTCCCCGGTGGACCATAGTGTGGAATTTGCGGTTCTTCGTGCAAATTTTGTCCAACACCATGACCGACGTATTCGCGGACGACAGAAAAGTCATGTGATTCAACATATGCTTGAATCGCATGCGAAATATCTGTCAATCGCCCTCCAGCCTTGGCGTGCTCCAATCCTTTATACAGACTTTCTTCGGTTACGTCAAGTAGCCGCTGTGTCTCTTCTGTGATTGTTCCCACTGGATAAGTCCAAGCGGAATCTCCATGGTATCCATTAAAGTAGGCACCGATGTCGATTGAGATAATATCTCCATCTTTCAATACCCGTTTTCCTGGAATGCCATGAACAAGCTCTTCGTTCACCGAAGCGCAAACACTACCGGTAAAACCGTTATAGCCTTTGAACGATGGCGTCGCACCTTGGCTGCGAATGTAATCTTCCGCAATCCGGTCGAGCTCAAGCGTCGTGATTCCTGGTTTAATGTGCTGTTTGAGCACCTGGTGCGTTCGAGCAACAATTTGCCCAGCCTCACGCATAATCGCAATTTCACGAGGCGTCTTCGTGATGATCATTCAGTATCACCGAGTAATGCTTTGACATCGGCATATACGACATCGATTGGACGATCTCCATCCAATGTACGAAGATACCCTTTTTCAGCGTAAAAGTCAATGAGTGGTTTCGATTGCTCGATGTTGACGTCAAGGCGACGGCGAACCGTTTCCTCTTTATCGTCTTCACGTTGCATGAGAGCCGACCCATCCACATCACAGATGCCTTCCACTTTTGGTGGGTTGAAGATCACGTGATATGTCGCACCACACGTTGGGCAGATCCAACGACCTGTCAAGCGTGGGACGAGAATTTCCGCATCCACATCGATGTTGACGACGTGGTCAATCTGTTTCCCCAAATCTTTAAGCAAACTTTCGAGTGCCTCTGCTTGAGCAACAGTACGCGGGAATCCATCGAGTAAGAAACCTTTTTCTGTGTCATCTTGGCTAAGGCGTTCACGTACGATTCCGATTGTTACCTCGTCCGGTACGAGTTCACCTTTATCCATGAATGACTTGGCTTCTTTACCGAGTGGCGTTCCGCCTTTGATTGCCGCACGAAACATGTCGCCTGTCGAAATGTGAGGGATTTGGTACTCTTCTACGATTTTAGCCGCTTGAGTCCCTTTCCCAGCACCCGGTAAGCCCATGAGTACTAGATTCATCTCGGTTAGCCTCCAGTTTTGATTTTCACGAAGGGCTTGTAAACACGACAGGAAGGAAGGGTCAACCCTTCCTTCCGCTTTAACGGATAAAGCCTTTATAGTGTCGTTTTACAAGTTGACTTTCGATTTGTTTCATCGTTTCGAGGGCTACCCCGATGACGATCAACAAGCTCGTTCCTCCGATTTGAACGGAAGTTGGAAGACCGGCAAGCTTAATGAAGATTGTCGGCATGATCGCCACGAGCGATAAGAAGATCGCTCCGAAGAAAGTCAATCGATACAGCAACTTCGTGATGTACTGTTCTGTTTGCGCCCCAGGACGAATCCCAGGAATATAACCACCTTGCTTCTGCAGGTTTTCTGCCATTTGCTCAGGGTTGACCTGAATAAATGTATAGAAGTAGGCAAACGCAATGATTAACGCAACGTAAATCGACATTCCGATTGGCGCCGTCGTGTCAAAGTACGTCTGTAATTTTTGCGTTGTCTCCGGCGAAGCAATGAAGCTTGCAACAGTTGGTGGTGTTACCATGAAGGAAATCGCGAAGATAACCGGGATAACACCTGCTGCGTTTAGTTTGATTGGCAAGTGCGTTGACTGACCGCCCACTGGGGTACGGTTCGCCGTGCGTTTTGCATATTGGATTGGAATTTTGCGTGCCGCTTGTTGAACATAAATGATCCCAACCGTCACAGCCAAAATAACAAGTGCCAATACAACCAAGTAAACGATATTAATGAACAATGCATCTCCAGCGTTTTGGAGTTTTGTTTCATAAATCTGCGTGAAGATTCTTGGGAACCCGGCGACGATACCGGCGAAGATAATGATGGAAATACCATTCCCAACACCTTTCTCCGTTGTCATTTCACCAAGGAACATCAAGAACGCTGTACCCGCAGTGAGTACAATCGCGATCACAAAGTAAGTTGCCGTTCCCCACGTCTCATTGACGAGACCTGGGTAGAGGCGGTTAAATCCAAACGACAGTGAAGTCGCTTGGACAAAGCCTAAGATGATCGTCCCATAGCGCGTGACCGTCGCTAACTTTTTACGGCCCGCCTCTCCTTGTTTAGCCCATTCGGCAAACTTTGGAACGACGTCCATTTGTAAAAGTTGCACAACGATCGATGCCGTAATGTACGGCATGATCCCCATTGCGAACAAGGAGAAGTTCTGTAAAGCATTTCCTCCAAACAAGTTCAAGAAGTCAAGAAGACCTCCTGAGTCAAAACGCAACACATCCGTATTCACCATCGGCACCGGGATATGAGCCCCGATGCGGAAAATGATGATGATTGCGAGTGTGAAGAGAATACGCTGTCGAATATCTTTCACGCGCCACATATTGGAGATCGTCTGAAACATCAGATCACCTCAACTGTACCGCCAGCTGCTTCGATTGCTTCTTTCGCTGCACCCGAGAACTTGTTGGCTTTTACAGTCAATTTAGTTTCAAGCTTGCCGTTAGCAAGGACCTTGATTCCGTCTTTAGCAGAGCTGACAACACCAGTCTCGATTAAGAGTTCTGGAGTAACTTCAGTACCTGCTTCGAAACGGTTAAGCGTGTCTAGGGAAACAACCGCGTACTCTTTACGAGTTGGGTTGTTGAAACCGCGTTTTGGAAGACGACGGTAAAGTGGGTTTTGTCCACCTTCAAATCCTGGACGAACGCCACCGCCCGAACGAGCTTTTTGACCTTTGTGTCCACGACCAGAAGTTTTACCGTTACCAGTCGCCATACCGCGACCGACACGGTTACGTTCGTGACGTGAACCTGGAGTTGGCTTCAATTCATGGAGTTTCATAGTGGCACCTCCTTATTTATTAAAATCTTTATTATTCGTTGATTTCTTTTACAGTCACAAGGTGCGACACTTTATTGATCATACCGCGCATCGCGACGTTGTCTGGGACAACGACCGTTTGATGCATTTTGCGAAGACCGAGTGTACGTACAGTAACACGCTGACCTTCCGGACGACCAATTGTGCTGCGTGTGAGGGTGATTGCGAGTTTCGCCATGTCTAGTTCCCTCCCTTAGTTAAGAAGTTCTTCTACGCTTTTACCACGTAGTTTAGCAACTTCCTCTGCTTTTTTGAGCTCAGTCAAGCCCTGTACCGTCGCACGGACGATGTTGATCGGTGTGTTTGAACCTAACGATTTCGAAAGGATGTCACCTACACCTGCAAGTTCGAGCACCGCACGAACTGGACCACCAGCGATAACCCCAGTACCTTCAGAAGCTGGTTTCATGAATACACGACCTGCTCCGAATACTCCTGTGATTTCGTGTGGAATTGTTGTACCAACCATAGGTACTTGTACCATGTTTTTCTTAGCGGCTTCAATAGCCTTGCGAATCGCTTCTGGCACCTCTTGTGCCTTACCTGTACCGAAACCGACGTGACCATTTTTGTCACCTACGACTACGAGAGCAGCAAAACGGAAGCGGCGGCCACCTTTTACGACTTTCGCGACGCGGTTTACGGTAACAACGCGTTCTTCAAGTTGTTCCATGTTAACGTCTAACTGGCGCATCGAGTGTCCCCTCCTTTTTATTAGAATTTAAGACCTGCTTCACGAGCTGCTTCTGCAACAGCTTTGACGCGGCCATGATAGAGGTATCCACCACGGTCGAACACAACTGTGTCGATACCTTTCTCGAGTGCACGTTCTGCAGCAAGTTTACCAACAGCTTTCGCTGCTTCAACGTTACCGCCATTTGTAAGATCGAGAGCTTTATCTTTCGAAGATGCAGACACAAGCGTTGTTTGTGCCGCGTCATCGATAAGTTGAACGTAAATGTGCTTGCTCGAACGGAATACGTTCAAACGTGGACGAGCTGCTGTCCCCGTGATCGTACGACGTACGCGAGCATGACGTTTTTTACGAACTGCATTTTTATCTGCCTTTGTGATCATTTATGCCACTCCTTTCCGTTCATTTCGTGACGAATTACTTACCAGTCTTACCTTCTTTACGGCGAATACGTTCATCAGAGTAACGAACACCTTTACCTTTGTAAGGTTCTGGAGCACGGTACGAGCGGATTTGAGCAGCAACGTGACCGACGCGCTCTTTGTTAATCCCTTTTACGATGATTTGCGTGTTTGAAGGAACTTCGATTTCGATACCTTCCTCAGCAACGTACTCGATTGGGTGCGAGTAGCCGAGGTTGAGGACGAGTTTGTTACCTTGCTTCGTAGCACGGTAACCAACCCCCGAGATCTCAAGTGTTTTTTGGAATCCGTTCGACACACCTTGTACCATGTTGGCAATAAGGGCACGTGTCGTACCGTGAATTGTACGGCTTTCTTTCGATTCGTCTGGACGAACAACCGTCAATTCGTTCTCTTCAACTTTGATTTCCAATGCCGGGTTAGCTGAAAGCGAAAGTTCACCTTTAGCACCTTTTACTGTGACCGTGTTGTCATTAGCAACTGTTACAGTAACGCCAGCAGGAATCGTAACTGGTTTTTTACCAATACGTGACATTGATTACACCTCCGTTCTTGTTAGAAAAGTGACTTACCAGATGTAGGCGAGCACTTCGCCGCCGACTTGTTGTTGGCGAGCTTCTTTATCAGTCATAAGACCTTTAGATGTCGAAAGAACTGCGATCCCGAGTCCTCCGAGTACTTTAGGTACTTCATCAGCTTTTGCGTATACGCGAAGACCTGGTTTCGAAATACGTTTGAGACCAGTGATTACACGTTCGTTGCTTGCTCCATATTTAAGGAAAAGACGAAGTGTACCTTGTTTAGCGTCCTCGATATATTCAACATCGCGAATGAAACCTTCACGCTTAAGGATTTCAGCGATCTCACGTTTAATGTTCGAAGCTGGAAGCTCCATTTTTTCATGGCGAACCATGTTAGCGTTACGGATACGTGTAAGCATATCTGCAATAGGGTCTGTCATTACCATGCGATGTACCTCCTTTCACACTGTTAGTGGATTACCAGCTTGCTTTTTTAACACCAGGGATTTGACCTTTGTATGCAAGATCACGGAACTTGATACGGCTGATCCCGAATTTACCCATGTAACCATGCGGACGACCTGTGATGCTGCAACGGTTGTGCAAGCGTACAGGTGACGAGTTACGTGGCAATTTGCTGAGTCCGATATAATCGCCTTCAGCTTTCAACTTCGCACGCTTTTCAGCGTACTGGGCAACGAGTTTCTCGCGTTTAAGTTCGCGATTCACCATTGACTTTTTAGCCATGTTGTCGACCTCCCTCTAGATTATTTTTGGAATGGCATACCGAGAAGTGTGAGCAATTCACGTGCTTCTTCGTCTGTGTTTGCTGTTGTAACAACAACGATGTCCATACCGCGTACTTTAGATACTTTATCGTAATCGATCTCAGGGAAAATAAGTTGCTCTTTCACGCCAAGCGTGTAGTTACCGCGTCCGTCGAATGCTTTCTTCGATACACCGCGGAAGTCACGTACACGTGGAAGTGAAACAGTTACCAATTTGTCGAGGAAATCGTACATGCGCTCGCCACGAAGTGTAACCTTCGCACCGATTGGCATACCTTCACGAAGTTTGAAACCAGCGATTGATTTCTTCGCTTTCGTTACGAGTGGTTTTTGACCTGAAAGAATTGTTAATTCTTCAACTGCCATATCAAGTGCTTTCGAGTTCGAAACAGCGTCACCTACACCCATGTTGATGACAATCTTTTCGACTTTCGGTACTTGCATGACCGAGTCATAGTTGAATTTATCCATCATCGCTTTCACGATGTCGCTTTTATACTTCTCTTGCAAACGGTTCATAGTCGAATGGACCTCCTTTCGTCACGTTCTTCTTATTTATCGAGTGATTCGCCCGATTTCGCGACACGAACTTTTTTACCATCGACTACTTTGAAACCAACACGAGTTGGTTTGCCAGTTTTAGGGTCGAGTGGCATTACGTTCGAGACGTGAATTGGTGCTTCGATCTCAAGGATCCCGCCTTGTGGATTCGCTTGTGAAGGTTTCGCGTGTTTTTTCATCACGTTTACGCCTTCAACCACTACGCGGTTTTTGCTTGGCATAGCTTTGAGGATAACCCCTTGCTTGCCTTTATCTTTACCAGACATTACCTGGACTGTATCGCCTTTTTTAACATGCATCGTTTGCGCACCTCCTTATAGGATTGAAATTGGAAATTAAAGTACTTCCGGTGCCAACGAAACGATCTTCATGAATTCTTTTTCACGAAGTTCACGTGCAACTGGCCCGAAGATCCGTGTGCCGCGTGGGCTCTTGTCATCTTTGATAATGACTGCTGCGTTCTCATCGAAACGGATGTACGAACCATCTTTACGACGAGCGCCGCGTTTTGTACGAACGACAACTGCTCTGACAACGTCACCTTTTTTAACAACGCCACCTGGTGTTGCTTGTTTTACCGTTGCGACGATGATGTCACCGATGTTTGCAGTCTTACGACCAGAACCACCGAGGACTTTAATTGTCAACAGTTCACGCGCGCCAGAGTTGTCTGCTACTTTCAAGCGAGATTCTTGTTGAATCATGCGAGTGTACCTCCCTCCGGATGTTTAATAAATCCGAACTGTTATTAGATGATTACTGATTCTTCTACTACTGTTACAAGACGGAAACGTTTGTCTTTTGAAAGAGGACGTGTTTCCGCGATGCGAACGATATCGCCCACTTTAGCGACGTTGTTCTCATCGTGTGCTTTATATTTCTTCGTGTAGTTTACACGTTTGCCATAAAGTTTATGACGAACCTTTGTTTCTACTGCGACGACGATCGTTTTGTCCATTTTGTCAGACACGACGCGACCAGTGAACACTTTACGGTTGTTGCGTTCCATGAGTGTTACCTCCTCTCAAGAATCCGATGTAATTAGCCGTTGTTGATGCCGAGTTCGCGTTCACGAAGAATCGTTTTAGCACGCGCAATCGACTTGCGTACTTCACGGATACGAGCAGGATTCTCAAGCTGACCTGTAGCAAGTTGGAAGCGAAGGTTAAAGAGTTCTTCTTTCCACTCGCCCACTTTACCGTTGAGCTCTTCAGTTGTTGATTGACGGAGATCAGTTGCTTTCATTCGTATCACCACCATTTTCTTCACGTTTCACGAACTTACATTTTACTGGAAGTTTGTGCGATGCAAGACGAAGTGCCTCACGTGCCACTTCCTCAGATACACCTGCGATTTCGAACATTACTTTGCCAGGCTTAACTACAGCTACCCAGCCTTCTGGAGCACCTTTACCCGAACCCATTCGGACTTCGAGAGGCTTTTTAGTGTACGGCTTGTGTGGGAAGATCTTGATCCACACTTTACCACCACGTTTCATATAACGTGTCATTGCAATACGTGCTGATTCGATTTGACGGTTTGTAATCCAGCTCGCTTCGAGAGCTTGGAGACCGAACTCACCGAAGTGTACAGTTGTGCCGCGTTTAGCGTTCCCGCGCATTTTACCACGGTGTACACGACGATATTTCACGCGTTTAGGTAACAACATAGTGTGTTGCCTCCTTCCTGAAAGAGTGTTTATTATTCAGCGTTTTTCGCTGTGTTGTTTTTTGTTGGAAGAACTTCACCGTGGTATAACCAAACTTTTACGCCGATTTTACCGTAAGTTGTGTCAGCTTCAGCTGTTCCGTAGTCGATGTCGGCACGGAGTGTGTGAAGTGGAACTGTTCCTTCCGAGTACTTCTCTGAACGAGCGATATCAGCGCCACCAAGACGACCAGAAACTTCTGTTTTGATCCCTTTGATGCCAGTACGCATCGAACGTTGAATAGATTGTTTCATTGCACGACGGAATGATACGCGACCTTCCAATTGACGAGCAATGTTTTCTGCTACAAGCTTCGCAACAGCGTCAGCGTTTTTCACTTCAACAACGTTGATGTGAACGCGTTTTCCGTCAGCGATTTTTGTAATGTGTTTACGGAGTGATTCGATTTCAGAACCACCTTTACCGATTACCATACCTGGCTTCGCAGTGTGAAGCGAAATGTTCACGCGGTTTGCAGCGCGTTCGATTTCAACTTTAGAAACACTAGCATCCTTCATTTTGTTTTCGATGTATTCACGAATAACGAAGTCTTCATGAAGGAGATCAGCGTAGTCTTTCTCAGCGTACCAACGCGAATCCCAGTCTTTGATAACACCAACGCGAAGACCGTGCGGATTTACCTTTTGACCCACTACATATCCCTCCTTATTTCTCAGTTACCACGATGTGGATGTGGCTTGTGCGTTTGTTAATACGGCTTGCGCGACCCATCGCACGTGGGCGGAAGCGTTTGAGTGTTGGACCTTCGTTTACGTAAGCTTCTGTTACAACGAGGTTCTCAATGTTCATATCGTAGTTGTGCTCTGCGTTAGCAATCGCTGATTTTAATACTTTTTCAACGACTGGCGATGCTGCCTTGTTCGTGTGAGCAAGGACAGAGAGCGCTTCGCCGACTTGTTTCCCGCGAATTAAGTCTACAACGAGACGTGCTTTGCGAGGAGCAAGACGGACCATATTAGCTGATGCTTTAGCTTGCATGGATTTGACCTCCCCTCAAATTACCGTTTCGTTTTCTTGTCTGATCCGTGACCTTTGTACGTGCGTGTTGGAGCGAATTCACCAAGTTTGTGACCAACCATGTCTTCTGTCACGAATACTGGTACGTGTTTACGACCATCGTGCACACCGAACGTGTGACCCATGAATTCTGGGAAGATCGTCGAGCGACGTGACCAAGTTTTGATGACTTGCTTCTCACCAGATTCGTTGAGTTTGTCAACTTTAGCGAGTAAGTGGTGATCTGCGAATGGACCTTTTTTCAAGCTGCGACCCATGTTAGAACCTCCCTTTGGAATGATTCGGGAACGGCCCTTTCGAACCGCCCGAGAATCATGTAGTAATTATTTCTTACGGCGACGAAGGATGTACATGTCGCTCGATTTGTTTTTCTTACGAGTCTTAAGACCAAGAGCTGGTTTACCCCAAGGAGTAAGTGGGCCCGAACGACCGATTGGCGCACGACCTTCACCACCACCGTGTGGGTGATCAACCGGGTTCATTACAGAACCACGTACTGTTGGGCGTTTGCCTAACCAACGTGAACGTCCTGCTTTACCGATGTTTACGAGTTCGTGTTCTTCGTTACCAACTGAACCGATTGTCGCGCGGCAAGTGCCGAGGAACAAGCGTGATTCACCTGATTGAAGACGAACGATGACGTACTTGCCGTCACGTCCTTGGATTTGTGCCGATGCACCAGCCGCACGAACTAGCTGACCGCCTTTACCAGGCTTAAGCTCGATGTTGTGGATTGTTGTACCGACAGGGATGTTTACGAGTGGAAGAGCGTTCCCCACTTTGATATCCGCTTCAGGACCAGACATGATTTCCATGCCTACTTTGATGCCCTTAGGAGCGAGGATGTAACGTTTCTCACCATCTACATAGTTGATGAGTGCGATGTTTGCTGAACGGTTTGGATCGTATTCGATCGTTGCTACGCGTCCTGCAACGCCATCTTTGTTACGTTTGAAATCGATGATACGGTATTTACGCTTGTGACCGCCACCTTGGTGACGAACAGTCAAGCGACCTTGGTTGTTACGTCCGCCTTTTTTCGAAAGCTTTTCAGTTAACGATTTTTCAGGGCGATTCGTTGTGATCTCTGCAAAGTCGAGAGATGTCATGTTACGACGACCGTTAGTGGTCGGCTTAAACTTTTTGATTGCCATCGAGGATTCCCTCCTTTTCTTCTAAGGTAGTTAATTAACCGAGGAAGTCGATTGTGTTGCCTTCAGCAAGGGTTACGATCGCTTTTTTACGACGAGCTGTGTAACCAGAGTGACGACCGACACGTTTCGCTTTCGGTTTGTAGTTCATTGTGTTTACCGAAGCAACTTTCACGTTGAAGATTGTTTCGATAGCGTGTTTCACTTGCGATTTAGTCGCTTTTACGTCGATTTCGAAAACGTATTTGTTAGCTTCCATGAGGCTAACTGAACGCTCAGTGATGATCGGACGTTTGATGATATCGTATGCTTGAGCCATTATGCAAGCACCTCCTCTACCTTCGCAACCGCATCTTTAGTGAAGATGACTTTGTCGTTAGCAACGAGGTCAAGAACGTTTACGCCTGCTGCGTCGATCACAGTCACTCCTGGGATGTTACGAGCTGCGAGAGCGATAGTCTCATTGTAGTCCGCTGTGACTACAAGAGCCTTACGTTCTACTGATAAGCTGTTGAGTACAGCAGCCATATCTTTTGTTTTTGGTGCATCGAAAGCAAGGCCTTCGAGGACGATGATTTCGTTGTTTTGTACTTTCGACGAAAGAGCCGAGAGAAGTGCTAAACGACGAACCTTCTTAGGAAGTTTGTAAGAGTATGAACGTGGTGTTGGACCGAAGACTGTACCACCACCAACCCATTGTGGTGAGCGGATAGAACCTTGGCGCGCACGACCAGTTCCCTTTTGTTTCCATGGTTTACGGCCGCCACCGCGTACTTCCGAGCGACCTTTCGTATCGTGAGTACCTTGACGGCGTGATGCTTGTTGCATGACGATTGCGTCGTAAAGTACTGATTCGTTTGGCTCGATTCCGAAGATGGCTTCTGCCAATTCGATTTCGCCAACTTGTGAACCTGTTTGGTTAAGCAAAGCTACTTTAGGCATTCGTAATTCCTCCTTTCCGTGCAGTTAATTAGTTACCTTTGACCGCTGATTTGATGATGACGTTCGATTTACGAGCGCCTGGGATAGCACCTTTCACGAGGAGAAGGCCACGTTCCACATCAACTTTAACGACTTCAAGGTTTTGAATTGTTTTACGCTCTCCACCCATTTGACCAGGAAGAAGTTTCCCTTTAAATACGCGGTTAGGAGCGACAGGACCCATCGAACCAGGACGACGGTGGTAGCGCGAACCGTGAGCCATTGGTCCACGTGATTGTCCGTGACGCTTGATCGCACCTTGGAATCCTTTACCTTTCGATGTACCTGTTACGTCTACTAATTCACCTGCAGCGAAAATGTCTGCCTTAATCTCTTGACCGATTTCGTATCCTTCTACTGAAGTACGAACTTCTTTGATGAAGCGCTTAGGTGTCGCGTTTGCTTTCGCAGCGTGACCTTTTGATGGTTTGTTTTGACGTGATTCTTTGATGTCTCCGAAACCAAGTTGAACTGCTTCGTAACCGTCTGTGTCAACTGTTTTAAGTTGAAGAACGACGTTACCTTCTACAGCAACTACTGTTACTGGTACAACTTCGCCTGCTTCGTTGAAGATTTGAGTCATACCAAGTTTTGTTCCTAAGATTCCTTTAGCCATGAGATACACCTCCTGTTAATAATTAATTGTCTCTTCTGGCTAGTATCTACTATATGAAGAATTAAAGTTTGATTTCGATGTCTACACCTGATGGTAACTCGAGACGCATAAGCGAATCGACTGTTTTCGGTGTTGGGTTTACGATGTCGATCAAGCGTTTGTGTGTACGCATTTCGAACTGCTCACGAGCATCTTTGTACTTGTGAACCGCACGAAGAATCGTGTAAACCGATTTTTCAGTTGGGAGCGGGATTGGACCCGATACCTTTGCACCTGAACGCTTCGCAGTGTCAACGATCTTCTCAGCTGATTGATCGAGAACGCGATGGTCATATGCTTTTAAACGAATACGAATTTTTTCATTTGCCATGTTTGTTTCCCTCCTTTGTCGCCTACTTTAAAAATAGACAATTCTCCGCGGAAATTTCCACACCGGCCATGGCAATGCTGCCTGGCGTGTCATAACCTCCCGCTTCAACGCAGCGTGCTTGTGTCAGCAGAGGCATCCGATCATTGCAAATCAACGATTGGACCCGTTTTCTGCTGTAAAGTCTCTCACCACTCGCACAAACACTTAATCATTATATCTAATCTGGTCATGGAATGCAAGATTAGATTTTTGAAGTTGCTGGTTGTCTGATGAGTTGCTCAACGTTCCCTAATGTAACAAGATTCGCGAGCTTTTGCAAGCAAAAATTCATTCTTTTATTGAACTATTTTTCAAACGAACTCCCATGTCAACTCGACCTAGCGTTTCATCACCTCTCCAAAACGCTCTGTCACCCCTTCTATGACCGATTGTGGCGCTCGTTTTAAACAGTCTTGAACAATTCCTTCATTAACACTGTGCGTCTTGAAATAGCGGAGCAATGACGCTAATTTATCCTCTCGTCCGATGACCGTGTAAAGGACGACCCACTCTTCTAGGTGCATCCATTGTCCATCTGGTTCAATGAAAGGATGCGTATAGATTCCGTCGGTACACTTCATTCGGAAACTAGACATGACGTCCACATCTGTTCCCTCGAATATATACTCTCCAAAGTAGGTCGTTACGTATGCGTCGTGAGAATCTGATGGTTTCTTCTCCCCAGCACGACTAAGTACGCGATCGATTTTTTCAAACTGGTCCGGTTCAACAAAAACATCGATGTCATTCGTTACCTCGACGATGCCATGATGCTTTAACAGCTCAGAACCGCCAATGCGATACTCAATCCCATTCAAGCGACAAATAGTCTCTAGTTGCTTCAGCATGACGCCACTCCTTTCTCGTATGCCTCATCTTACCATGTTGTGATGGAAACACAAAAAAGCAGCCCGCATATTGCGGACTGCTTAATGTTGTTCAGTTGAATCAATCGATTACTCGATGATTTCTGTTACTGAACCAGCACCTACAGTACGGCCACCCTCACGGATAGAGAAACGTGTACCGTCTTCGATCGCGATTGTAGAAATCAATTCGATCGTCAACTCGATGTTGTCTCCTGGCATTACCATTTCAGTACCTTCTGGAAGGTGAACGATACCTGTTACGTCAGTTGTACGGAAGTAGAACTGCGGACGGTAGTTCGCGAAGAATGGCGTGTGACGGCCACCCTCTTCTTTAGAAAGAACGTAGATTGATGCTTTGAATTTAGAGTGTGGTGTGATTGAACCTGGCTTAGCAAGTACTTGTCCACGCTCGATGTCGTCACGTGATACACCACGGAGAAGTGCACCGATGTTGTCGCCAGCTTCAGCATAGTCAAGAAGCTTACGGAACATCTCTACACCAGTACATACAGTTTTCTTCGTTTCTTCTGTAAGACCAACGATTTCGATCTCGTCGTTGACGCGGAGAACACCACGCTCAACACGACCAGTCGCTACAGTACCACGACCAGTGATTGAGAATACGTCCTCAACAGGCATCATGAAGTCTTTTTCAGTGTCACGAACTGGTTCTGGGATGTACTCATCAACAGCGTTCATGAGTTCCATAACTTTTTCTTCCCACTGAGCTTCACCGTTAAGTGCGCCAAGTGCAGAACCTTTGATTACAGGGAGGTCGTCGCCTGGGAAGTCGTATTCAGAAAGAAGTTCACGGATTTCCATTTCAACGAGTTCGAGAAGCTCTTCGTCGTCTACCATGTCAACTTTGTTCATGAATACTACGATGTAAGGAACACCTACTTGACGTGAAAGAAGGATGTGCTCACGTGTTTGTGGCATTGGGCCATCTGTTGCAGATACAACGAGGATCGCGCCGTCCATTTGAGCAGCACCAGTGATCATGTTTTTAACATAGTCAGCGTGTCCTGGGCAGTCAACGTGTGCGTAGTGACGCTTGTCAGTTTCGTACTCGATGTGAGCTGTTGCGATTGTGATACCGCGCTCGCGCTCTTCTGGAGCACCATCGATTTGGTCGAACTTAGTAGCTGTTTTACCTTGTGCACGTGAAAGTACAGCAGAGATTGCTGCAGTCAAAGTTGTTTTACCGTGGTCAACGTGGCCAATTGTACCAACGTTAACGTGCGGCTTAGAACGGTCGAATTTTTCTTTACCCATTCTAGATTCCTCCTCTATTAAACGATTAGTTTTATTTAACTAGGAAGACGTAGGCTACTTTTAACATACGTCCTCCTTAGCTTACAACAATCAATCTAGCGATACAACCGTTATTAGCCGTTCGCTTTTTTGACGATTTCTTCAGCGATTGATTTCGGTACTTCTTCGTAGTGATCGAAGTGCATCGAGTACGTTCCGCGTCCTTGTGTACGTGAACGAAGTGATGTTGCGTAACCGAACATTTCTGAAAGTGGAATCATCGCTTTAACGACTTGTGCGTTACCGCGAGCTTCCATACCTTCTACGCGTCCACGGCGTGACGTGACGTCACCCATGATGTCACCCATGTATTCTTCTGGGATAACAACTTCAACACGCATCATTGGCTCAAGGATAACAGCTTTCGCTTGGTCCTTAAGTTGTTTAACCGCCATCGAAGCAGCAACTTTAAACGCCATCTCGTTCGAGTCAACATCGTGGTACGAACCGAATACGAGACGAGCTTTAACGTCTACTACTGGGTAACCAGCGAGGATACCGTTTTCGAGAGCTTCTTCAATCCCGTTTTGAACAGCAGGGACGTATTCACGTGGTACAACACCACCGACGATCTTGTTCTCGAACTCGAATCCAGCGCCTTCTTCGTTCGGCTCGAATTCTACGACAACGTGACCGTACTGACCGCGTCCACCAGACTGACGAACGAATTTCGAATCGATCTTCGCAGCGCCACGGATTGTTTCACGGTAAGCAACTTGTGGTGCACCAACGTTAGCTTCTACTTTGAATTCGCGACGCATACGGTCAACGAGGATGTCAAGGTGAAGCTCACCCATACCAGAGATGATCGTTTGACCAGTCTCAGGGTTTGTTTCAGTGCGGAATGTTGGATCTTCTTCTGCGAGTTTCGCAAGAGCTTGACCCATCTTATCTTGGTCTGCTTTCGATTTAGGCTCGATTGCAACCGAGATAACTGGTTCTGGGAACGTCATTGACTCGAGAACGATGTTATCTTTCTCAGAGCAAAGCGTGTCACCAGTAGTCGTGTCTTTGAAACCAACAGCAGCGGCGATGTCACCAGCGAATACCATTGGAATCTCTTCACGGCTGTTTGCGTGCATTTGAAGGATACGACCGAGACGCTCACGCTTCCCTTTAGTCGAGTTCTTCACGTATGATCCCGCTTCAGCTGTACCAGAGTACACGCGGAAGAACGTCAATTTACCGACGTAAGGGTCAGTCATAACTTTGAACGCAAGTGCTGAGAATGGAGCTTCGTCAGAAGGCTCACGTGTGATTTCTTCTTCTGTATCGAGGTTGATCCCTTTGATTGACTCTACATCAACTGGTGATGGGAGGTAATCAACAACGGCGTTAAGCATGAGCTGAACACCTTTGTTCTTGAAGGCAGAACCAACGAGTACAGGGTAGAATTCAACGCTAAGTGTCGCTTGACGGATTGCAGCTTTCAATTCATCGATTGAAATCTCTTCACCTTCAAGGTACTTCATCATCAACTCTTCGTTGAAGTCAGCAACACCTTCGATCAATTGACCGCGAAGTTCTTCAGCTTGGTCAGCCATGTCAGCTGGGAAGCCATCTGTTACTTCGATGTCAGTACCGAGGTCGTTGTTGTACATGTAAGTCTTCATTTCAACGAGATCGATGATCCCTTTGAAATCGTCCTCTGCTCCGATTGGGAGTTGGATCGCGTAAGCGTTCGCTTGAAGACGATCGTGGAGCGTCTTCACAGAGTACAAGAAGTCTGCGCCGATTTTATCCATCTTGTTGACGAATACGACACGTGGTACACCATATGTCGTCGCTTGACGCCATACAGTTTCTGTTTGTGGTTCTACACCTGACTGAGCGTCAAGTACAGCAACCGCACCATCAAGTACACGGAGTGAACGTTCAACTTCTACAGTGAAGTCTACGTGTCCAGGTGTATCGATGATGTTTACACGGTGGCCATTCCACTGTGCAGTTGTCGCAGCCGAAGTGATCGTGATTCCACGCTCTTGCTCCTGCTCCATCCAGTCCATTTGTGAAGCACCTTCGTGCGTTTCACCAATTTTATGGATACGACCTGTGTAATAAAGAATACGTTCAGTTGTTGTCGTTTTACCGGCATCGATGTGAGCCATGATCCCGATGTTACGAGTATTCTTTAGGGAGAATTCTCTTGCCATACTGGGTATTCTCCTTCCGCATGTTTGATTTTCGTGTGCGCGCACACGATATGATTATACCCGAAAGCCACTCCGTTAAGCCATGCTTGGCGGAGTGGACTTTACGATTAAATTACCAACGATAGTGAGCAAACGCTTTGTTAGCTTCTGCCATCTTATGCATGTCTTCGCGTTTCTTAACAGATGCACCAGTGTTGTTGGCTGCATCCATGATTTCGTTCGCGATACGTTGCTCCATCGTTTTTTCGTTGCGGAGACGAGCGTAGTTCACGAGGTAACGAAGACCAAGTGTTGTACGGCGCTCTGGACGAACTTCTACAGGAACTTGGTAGTTAGCTCCACCTACACGGCGTGCTTTAACTTCAAGTACAGGCATGATGTTGTTCATTGCTTCTTCGAACACTTCCATAGGCTCTTTGCCTGAGCGTTCAGCGATGATGCCAAATGCGTTGTAAATGATAGTTTGAGCTGTACCTTTTTTACCGTCTAACATGACACGGTTAATGAGGCGAGTTACCAATTTCGAGTTGTAGATCGGATCTGCGATAACGTCACGACGTTCTGCACGGTTTTTACGCATCCGAGTACCCTCCTTTCAAAATTTCAATTGTAGTTTAGTTTGCGAGAATTACTTCTTCGCAGCTTTCGGACGTTTCGTACCGTATTTAGAACGGCCTTGCATACGTCCATCAACACCTGCAGTGTCAAGCGCACCACGAACGATGTGGTAACGTACCCCTGGTAAGTCTTTTACACGTCCTCCACGGATAAGAACAACGCTGTGCTCTTGAAGGTTGTGGCCAATACCTGGGATGTACGCAGTCACTTCGATTTGGTTAGTCAAACGAACACGAGCATACTTACGAAGCGCCGAGTTCGGTTTCTTCGGAGTCATTGTACCAACACGTGTACAAACACCACGTTTTTGTGGTGAGCTCACGTTTGTTTGTGACTTGATGAAACTGTTGTAACCTTTGTTAAGTGCTGGAGAGTCAGATTTCACGACTTTCGATTTACGTCCTTTACGGACTAACTGGTTAATAGTAGGCATCTTTGAAGATCCTCCCTTCCTGAATGTTGCTATTTTCTAGTCCCACCGACCCGGGTGGTTCATTTAAGGTCATAACGAAACGTTTTTACGAGGCGTAGGCATTCCATGACCTCGCAAAAACGTGAGTTATACCTTGAAAGTGGCAATTGTAGCAGCCAAACCTTCCCGTAGAAAGTTCGGATGGACGTCCAAGTAGCTTGCCGACTGCTGGACATCGTTGTCATCGACAACAACCGATTGGCGGCACTAAATCATAGTAGCACCGCCAACCTGCGCTGTCAAGACGTATTTTACTCGACTGTTGTATCTTCGAGCGCAACTGGCGCCTCATCTTCTTTGAGTTCCACATCACGGTAGACGGCCATTCCAGTACCAGCTGGAACGAGTTTACCGATGATGACGTTCTCTTTGAGTCCGAGGAGATAGTCACGTTTCCCTTTGATTGCTGCATCTGTCAAGACGCGAGTCGTTTCTTGGAACGAAGCCGCTGAGAGGAACGAATCTGTCTCAAGTGAAGCTTTCGTGATTCCGAGAAGGACTGGTTTCGCAGTCGCTGGGTGTTTTCCATCACGAATCGCATCTTTACACGCTTCTTTGAAGACGCTGATGTCGACGAGTGATCCAGGGAGAAGTGGTGTGTCACCTGATTCGATAACTTTGACACGACGAAGCATTTGGCGAACCATGACCTCAACGTGCTTATCACCGATTTCTACCCCTTGCATCCGGTAAACTTTTTGAACTTCTTGGAGAAGATAGTTCTGAACACCAGATACACCACGGACGGCGAGCAATTCTTTCGGATCGATCGAACCTTCCGTGAAGACTTCACCGGCTTCTACTGTGTCGCCGATTTGAACGCGGAGACGCGCTCCGAATGGAATCGTGTATGAGCGAGTCTCACTGAATCCTTCGACCGTGAGTTCACGCTTGTCACGCGATTCTGTGAAGTCGATGACCGTACCAGAGATTTCCGAGATGACCGCTTGACCTTTCGGGTTACGGGCTTCGAATACCTCTTGGATACGTGGAAGACCTTGTGTGATATCGTCTCCGGCAACCCCACCTGTGTGGAAGGTACGCATTGTAAGCTGCGTTCCTGGCTCACCGATCGATTGTGCGGCAATGATACCGACGGCTTCCCCGACTTCAACATTTGATCCAGTTGCCAAGTTGCGTCCGTAACACTTCTTACATACGCCGTGTGACGTGTTACATGTGAAGGCTGTACGGATTTCAACTTTTTCAACACCCGCATCTACAATGATGCGCGCGATGTCTTCTGTGATCAATTCGTTCTTATCGATCAACACTTCGCCCGTTTCAGGGTGTGTGACCGTTTCAAACGATGTACGTCCGACGAGACGGTCGTACAAGCTTTCGATTTCTTCCGTACCTTCGCGGAGTGCAGAAACACGGATTCCGCGGTCTGTTCCACAATCCTCTTCACGGATGATGACATCTTGCGCTACGTCAACGAGACGACGCGTCAAGTAACCTGAATCGGCTGTCTTCAAGGCTGTATCGGCAAGACCTTTACGAGCCCCGTGAGTCGAGATGAAGTACTCTTGAACCGTCAGACCTTCACGGAATGACGATTTGATTGGAAGTTCGATGATGCGACCAGATGGAGCGGCCATCAAACCACGCATACCCGCAAGCTGCGTAAAGTTCGATGCGTTACCACGGGCACCTGAGTCAGACATCATGAAGATTGGGTTCAGGCGGTTGAGGGATTTCATCAATCGAGATTGAATTTCATCCTTCGCTTCGTTCCAAGCACGGACAACGCGCTCGTAACGCTCATCTTCAGTGATGAGACCACGACGGAACGACTTCATGATTTGGTCGACTTGTTTTTGTGCTTCATCAAGGATTTCCTGTTTATCCGGAAGTACGATGATATCGGCAATCCCAACCGTCACACCCGCTTTTGTCGAGTGCTTGAAGCCAAGATCTTTCATCCGGTCAAGCATGCGGCTTGTTTCCGTCGTTTCAAACTTCTGGAACACTTCCGCGATGACTTTTCCAAGGAACCCTTTTTTGAACGGGTCGATGATTGGACGTGATGCGATTTCTTCCGCAACGTTCGCCCCTTTGTCGATGAAGTACTTATCAGGCGTTGCTTCCTGTAAGTTTTCCATCGTCGGCTCGTTCAAGTATGGGAACGTATTTGGCAAGATTTCGTTGAAGATCATCTTACCAACTGTCGTAATGAGCAATTTCTCGTTCTGTTCGTCTGTGAACGTCGGGTTGTTGAGCGTACGTGCCGGAAGTGCCACACGCGAGTGCAAGTGGACATAACCGTTTTGGTAAGCAATCAACGCTTCGTTGACGTTCGAGAACACTTTCCCTTGACCGACGGCATCTTCACGTTCGAGTGAGATGTAGTAGTTACCGAGGACCATATCCTGCGATGGTGTAACAACTGGTTTTCCGTCTTTCGGGTTCAAGATGTTCTGCGCAGCGAGCATGAGAAGACGTGCTTCCGCTTGTGCTTCTGCAGAGAGCGGAACGTGGACGGCCATTTGGTCACCATCGAAGTCGGCGTTGTATGCCGTACATACGAGTGGGTGAAGGCGAATCGCACGACCTTCAACAAGAATCGGTTCGAATGCTTGAATACCAAGGCGGTGAAGTGTCGGGGCACGGTTCAAGAGGACCGGATGCTCACGAATGACTTCTTCAAGGACGCCCCAGATTTCAGGTTGCATCTTCTCGATTTTGCGTTTGGCGTTCTTGATGTTTGAAGCGATGCCGCGACCGACAAGCTCTTTCATCACGAACGGTTTGAAGAGTTCAAGCGCCATCTCTTTTGGAAGACCACACTGATACATCTTCAAGTTCGGACCTACGACGATAACCGAACGTCCTGAATAGTCGACCCGTTTACCGAGAAGGTTTTGACGGAAACGACCTTGTTTCCCTTTCAACATGTGTGAAAGTGATTTAAGCGGACGGTTACCAGGACCTGTTACCGGACGACCACGACGACCGTTGTCGATGAGGGCGTCAACCGCTTCTTGAAGCATACGCTTCTCGTTTTGCACGATGATGTTCGGCGCGCCGAGGTCGAGCAAACGTTTGAGACGGTTGTTCCGGTTGATGACTCGACGATACAAATCGTTCAAGTCAGATGTCGCAAAGCGTCCACCATCAAGCTGTACCATCGGGCGAAGCTCTGGTGGGATGACAGGAAGTACTTCAAGGATCATCCAGTCTGGATTGTTTCCTGAAGTGAAGAATGCATCGAGAACTTCCAAGCGCTTAATCGCACGTGTACGACGTTGACCTTGGACTGTTTTCAACTCTTCACGAAGCTCGCCTACTTCTTTTTCAAGATTAACGTCTTGAAGAAGTGTACGGATGGCTTCAGCACCCATGTCTGCTTTGAAGTCGCTACCGTATTTTTCACGATAGAGACGGAATTCTTTTTCCGAGAGAAGTTGTTTCTTCTCAAGCGGAGTATCACCTGGCTCTGTGACCACGTAAGATGCGAAGTAAATGACTTCTTCAAGCGCACGTGGTGACATGTCGAGAACAAGCCCCATGCGGCTTGGAATCCCTTTGAAGTACCAGATGTGCGAAACTGGTGCCGCGAGCTCGATATGGCCCATTCGCTCGCGACGCACTTTCGCTTTCGTCACTTCAACGCCACAGCGGTCACAAATGACTCCTTTATAACGGATACGTTTGTATTTCCCACAGTAACATTCCCAGTCTTTCGTAGGACCGAAGATTCGTTCACAGAATAATCCGTCCTTCTCTGGTTTAAGTGTACGATAGTTGATCGTTTCCGGCTTTTTGACTTCACCGTAAGACCACGAACGGATCTTCTCTGATGAAGCCAAGCCGATTTTCATATATTCAAATCGATTAACATCTACCAAGGGGCCGACCTCCCTTTTCGCCTTATTCCTCTTCCGTAACAGTCGGTTGAACGACTTGTTCTAACGCCGATGTTGCGTTCGGGATGTTGTCGTCATCTTCATCTTTCATTTCGACTTCTTCATCATCCGCTGACATCATCTTGACTTCCATACCGAGCGCTTGAAGCTCTTTGATCAAGACGCGGAATGATTCAGGAACGCCCGCTTTCGGAACGCTCTCGCCTTTCACGATGGCCTCATATGCTTTCACACGACCGACCGTGTCATCCGACTTGATTGTCAAGATTTCTTGGAGCGTGTAGGCTGCACCGTACGCTTCAAGAGCCCAAACTTCCATCTCCCCGAAGCGCTGACCACCGAACTGTGCTTTACCACCGAGCGGTTGTTGCGTAACGAGTGAGTATGGTCCTGTCGAACGAGCGTGAAGTTTGTCATCAACCATGTGCGCGAGTTTGATCATGTACATGACACCGACCGAGACGCGGTTATCGAACGGTTCACCCGTACGACCGTCATAGAGACGTGTTTTCGCATCTTTATCCATACCAGCCTCTTCAATCGTTGCCCATACGTCTTCCTCACGCGCTCCATCGAATACAGGTGTTGCCACTTTGATACCGAGCTTCTTCGCCGCCATACCAAGGTGGAGCTCAAGTACCTGACCGATGTTCATACGAGATGGTACCCCAAGCGGGTTGAGCATGATGTCAACCGGTGTACCGTCTGGCATGTATGGCATATCTTCTTCAGGGAGGATTCGCGAGATAACACCTTTGTTACCGTGACGTCCCGCCATCTTATCCCCTTCGTGAATCTTACGTTTTTGAACGATATAGACACGTACCATTTGGTTGACGCCTGGAGACAACTCGTCACCGTTTTCACGGTCGAACACTTTGACATCCAAGATGATTCCGTCTCCACCGTTTGGTACACGAAGTGACGTATCACGTACTTCACGTGCCTTCTCACCGAAGATTGCGTGCAAGAGACGCTCTTCCGCCGTCAATTCTGTAACGCCCTTAGGTGTTACTTTACCGACGAGGATGTCGCCATCCTTGACTTCAGCTCCGATGCGGATAATTCCACGATCGTCCAAGTTACGAAGTGCGTCATCTCCGACGTTTGGAATATCACGTGTGATTTCCTCTGGTCCGAGTTTCGTGTCGCGTGACTCTGACTCGTACTCTTCGATATGAATCGACGTGTACACGTCATCTTTCACGAGACGCTCACTCATGATGATCGCATCCTCATAGTTGTAACCATCCCATGTCATGAAGGCAACGACGACGTTACGGCCGAGCGCGAGCTCACCCATATCCATCGATGGACCGTCTGCAAGGATTTCTCCTTTTTCGACACGGTCACCAGCTGCGATGATTGGTTTTTGGTTATAGCATGTCCCTTGGTTCGAACGGACATATTTTTGAAGTTTGTAACGGTCAAGGTCACCTGAAACCTCAGAACCGTTCACGTCAGACGTGCGACGGATCAAGATTTCACGCGCTGTGACGCGTTCGACGACACCTGGGTATTTCGCAACAATAGCTGCCCCAGAGTCTTTCGCAGATACGTACTCCATGCCGGTACCGACAATCGGTGAATCCGGTTGAAGGAGTGGTACTGCTTGACGTTGCATGTTCGCTCCCATGAGGGCACGGTTCGAGTCATCGTTCTCGAGGAACGGGATACATGCCGTTGCGGCAGAAACAACCTGTTTCGGCGAAACGTCCATGTAGTCCACTCGGCTTGGCTCGACTGACAAGTTTTGTCCGCGGAAACGGCAAAGAACTTGTTCGTCTGCAAAGTGGCCATCTTCTGTGAGCGGCATGTTTGCCTGTGCGACGACATAGAGGTCTTCCTCATCAGCCGTCATATATTGAATGTCGCCAGTGACAAGACCTGTTTCTGGGTCAACACGACGGTATGGTGCTTCGATGAAACCGTACTCGTTCACTTTCGCATAAGACGAGAGTGAGTTGATGAGTCCGATGTTCGGCCCCTCTGGTGTTTCGATTGGACACATCCGACCGTAGTGCGAATAGTGAACGTCTCGAACTTCGAAACCAGCACGCTCACGTGTCAAACCACCCGGTCCAAGTGCAGAGAGACGACGCTTGTGCGTGAGCTCTGCGAGCGGGTTCGTTTGGTCCATGAACTGTGACAATTGCGAGCTACCGAAGAACTCTTTAAGTGATGCGATAACCGGGCGGATGTTGATGAGCGCCTGTGGTGTGATCGCATTTTGATCTTGAATCGACATACGTTCTTTTACGACACGTTCCATACGGGAAAGCCCGATCCGGAATTGGTTTTGGAGAAGTTCTCCGACTGAACGAAGACGACGGTTTCCTAAGTGGTCGATGTCATCTGTTGTTCCGACTTCGTGAAGTAAGTTGAAGAAGTAGTTGATTGAAGCGATAATATCGGCTGGCGTAATATGTTTTACGCTGCGATCGATATTGCCATTTCCGATGATGTTCAAGATACGCTCTCCATCTGGGTCATCCGGTGAGATGACTTTGATTGACTGAAGACCGAATGGCTCACCTTCAGCGACACCACCAGTTGGTTCCGCATCGATATAGCCAAGGCCGTTCTCCAAGTGCGGGAGGATACGATCTAAGTTGCGGCGGTCGAGGATTGTTCCAGCTTCGGCGAGTACTTCGCCTGTTTCCGGGTCCACGAGCGTTTCCGCTAATTTTTGACCGAACAAACGGTTCTTAAGATGAAGTTTTTTGTTCATCTTATAGCGACCGACGTTCGCTAAGTCGTAACGTTTCGGGTCGAAGAAACGTGATACGAGAAGAGATTTCGCATTTTCTACCGTTGGTGGTTCACCAGGGCGGAGACGCTCATAAATCTCGATCAACGCTTTCTCTGTAGACTCCGTATTATCTTTTTCAAGGGTGTTACGAAGGTATTCGTCATCCCCGAGAAGGTCGATAATTTCTTGGTCCGTACCGAATCCGAGGGCACGCAACAACACCGTTACCGGAATTTTACGGGTACGGTCGATACGAACATAAACGATATCTTTGGCATCTGTCTCGAGTTCGAGCCAAGCACCACGGTTCGGGATGACAGTTGCGCCAAATCCACGTTTACCGTTTTTATCGAGTTTAGCGTTATAGTACACGCTCGGTGAACGGACAAGCTGGGAAACGATGACGCGTTCTGCACCATTGATGATAAACGTTCCCGATTCTGTCATGAGCGGGAAATCCCCCATGAACACTTCTTGTTCTTTGAGCTCACCTGTCTCTTTGTTTTGGAGACGCACTTTTACGCGAAGTGGCGCAGAATAAGTAACGTCGCGCTCCTTCGATTCATCGATAGAATACTTCGGCTCACTGAGCGAGTAATCGATGAACTCCAATACGAGGTTTCCTGTGAAGTCGGAAATCGGTGAAATGTCTGTGAACATTTCCTTCAATCCTTCACGCAAGAACCACTCATAAGAAGCAGTTTGAATTTCAATCAAATTCGGAAGCTCTAATACCTCACTGATACGGGCAAAGCTTCTTCTCTGACGGTGACGACCGTACTGAACAAGTTGACCAGTCAACTGATTCACCTCTCAGACCCCCAATTCTTTAGCGAATTTTTCGGGCGTAATAATCGAACATTGTCATTGAATGTCGCTCGTTTTCCGTCTCTAAAAAGCGGCAGACACGGCAGTTTCAAGCGAATTCCATTCCAATGGCATTTTATAATGTTAGCATATACGTTATAGCGAGTCAACAAGACTTCACCGTTTGTCAAGACCGAATTGCTCGAAAAATAAAGTAACCTTTCTCTTTCGCGATCGTTTCAACTTGACCAAACACCTCTTCTAATAACTTTTTAGCAGAAGGTGCTCCTTGTTTCTTTTGAATGACGACATAGATTGCTCCTCCACCGACGAGGTGCGTATGTGCTTCACGCAAGATCGTATGGACGACTTGTTTCCCCGCACGAATCGGCGGATTGGTGACAATGGCGGCAAACCGTTCTCCCCCCACCGCGTCATACGCGTGAGAAAGCCGTGTTTCGACCGTCACTCCATTACGGGCGGCGTTTTGCTCAGAGAGCGCCAGCGCACGCTCATTCACATCAATGAGCAAGGCCTCACGCCCAGAGGCATCGGCAAGCGAGATCCCCATCGGACCATAGCCGCAGCCTACATCTAAAATACGTCCCGACACATCAGGCATCTCAAACGTTTCAATTAAAAGACGTGACCCAAAATCGACCGACCCTTTCGAGAACACACCGCGGTCCGAAGTGAAATGATACTGTTTCCCTCGCAACTCGTACGTCCATGTCTCCGGGGCACTTTCCGAACGTGGATCGTTCGTATAGTAATGATCTCCCATGCGTTGAACCTCCTAACCCATTCTTCAAGGAAATAAAAGAAGCTCGCCATGGCGAGCTTCTATAGGTTGTGAAGTAGAATTACTTAACTTCAACAGATGCGCCAGCTTCTTCAAGCTTAGCTTTGATTGCGTCAGCGTCTTCTTTAGAAACGCCTTCTTTGACTGGAGCTGGAGTTCCGTCAACGAGTGCTTTTGCTTCTTTAAGACCGAGACCTGTGATTTCACGAACAGCTTTGATGACGTTGATTTTACCAGCGCCAGCGTTTGTGAGGATTACGTCGAATTCAGTTTTCTCTTCAGCTGCTGCGCCTGCGCCAGCACCTGCAACTGCTACTGGAGCTGCTGCTGATACGCCGAATTCTTCTTCGATTGTTTTTACGAGTTCGTTAAGTTCGAGAACCGTCATTGATTTGAGGTCTTCGATGAATTGCTCTTTGTTGAAAGCCATTATGGTTTTCCTCCTTTGATGTTGTAAAAAAGTTTTTTTGAGTTACGCTACGCGACAAAAATTAAGCTGATTGCTCTTCTTTTTGTTCTGCGATTGCATTTGTTGCGACTGCGAGCCCACGGATTGGAGCTTGAAGTACGCTGAGAAGCATCGAGAGAAGACCATCGCGTGATGGAAGTTCTGCAAGGGCTTTGATTTCTTCGAGTGAAGAAACTTTACCTTCGATGATTCCGCCTTTAAGTTCGAGCGCTTTGTGCTCTTTCGAGAAGTCGTTCAAGATCTTCGCTGGAGCAATAACGTCTTCTTTAGAGAAGGCGATTGCTGTAGGACCAGTGAAGACTTCGTCAAGACCTTCGAAGTTCGACTGAGTAGCTGCGCGGCGAAGAAGACCGTTCTTGTAAACTTTGAACTCGATTCCAGCGTCACGGAGTGATTTACGGAGTGTAGTCACTTCTTCAACTGTAAGTCCACGGTAGTCAACAACAACTGTTCCAACGCTCGCTTGCATTTTCTCAGCGATTTCATCGACGAGTGCCGATTTCTGAGCTACGATTTTTTCGTTTGCCATGTGTTTGCACCTCCTAGTCAATTCTTATACCGGACGAGAGGCTGCTCTCCAAAAGAAATCCCTCGTATGAAGACATACGAGGGCGTAATTGTTTGAAAGTAAACCTGTGACAACAGGCTCAAGTTCGAGCAAAGACACCTCGGAAGGGTTTACGGACCGATGTCCACCTTCTGTCTACGGTAATCCAACATATTCGGTTGAACGTGTATTACTTTATCAGCGGTGTCACACGTTGTCAACAATTTATTTCAACAAGATTACTTAAGGAAATCTGCAGTCGCTACACGGATCCCAGGACCCATTGTAGATGAAAGCGAGATGTTTTTAAGGTAAGTTCCTTTTGCAGTAGCAGGCTTCACTTTCATGAGTGTTTCGAGAATTGTCTCGATGTTCTCAGAGAGTTTAGATGCTTCAAATGATTTCTTACCAACTGGAACGTGGATGTTACCAGCTTTATCAACACGGTATTCAACTTTACCAGCTTTGATATCCGCGATTGCTTTTTCTACGTCGAAAGTAACTGTTCCTGTTTTCGGGTTAGGCATGAGGCCTTTAGGTCCGAGAACACGACCAAGTTTACCAACCTCACCCATCATGTCAGGTGTCGCAACGATTACATCGAAGTCGAACCATCCTTGTTGGATTTTGTTGATGTACTCAGCGTCGCCAACGTAGTCTGCTCCAGCAGCTTCCGCTTCTTTCACTTTCTCACCTTTTGCGAAGACGAGAACTTTTTGTGTTTTACCAGTACCGTGTGGAAGTACAACGGCACCACGGATTTGTTGGTCTGCTTTCTTCGGATCTACGCCGAGACGGACAGCAACTTCGATTGTTTCATCGAATTTAGCAGTAGCTGTTTTTTGAACGAGCTCGACAGCTTCAGCGAGGTCGTATGACTTCGTGCGGTCAACAAGCTTAGCTGCTTCTTGGTGTTTTTTACCCATGATCTTTTCCTCCTTGTGGTTAGCGGAATTTCCTCCCACATAATGAAGGGATTGAAGGTGAGCAGTATTCACCGACAACCCCAGAGACTAGCAATTAGTCTTCGATTACAATACCCATACTACGTGCAGTACCTTCAACCATAAGCATCGCTGTTTCTACAGATGATGCGTTAAGGTCAGGCATTTTAAGTTCAGCGATTTCGCGAACTTTGTCACGCTTAACCGTTGCTACTTTCTTACGGTTTGGTTCACCAGAACCACTCTCGATACCAGCAGCTTTCTTCAAGAGAACTGCAGCTGGTGGAGTTTTCGTAATGAATGTAAACGAACGATCTTCGTATACCGTGATGACTACAGGAATAATCAATCCGGCTTGGTCTTGTGTACGAGCGTTGAACTCTTTACAGAATCCCATGATGTTAACACCTGCTTGACCAAGTGCTGGACCTACTGGTGGAGCTGGGTTTGCTTTACCAGCTGGGATTTGAAGTTTAACGAGTTTAGAAACTTTTTTCGCCACGAGACACACCTCCTTAAGTCTAAAATGTGGTTTCTTGGACGTTGTGCGCCCTCCCACTCAATCTATTAGGTCGAGTTTGTACCGAAATAAAGCACAACATCAAACATTTTCGATTGTACCATCCGTTTTACGGATTAGCAAGTGGGTTTAGTTAATTTTCTGAACTTGTTCGAAATCAAGTTCAATTTTCGTTTCACGACCGAACATGTCGACCACGACTTTGAGCTTCTCTTTGTCGGCCTCAATCTCGTCGATTGTTCCTTCAAAGTTCTCAAATGCGCCTTCTTTCACGCGGACAAGGTCACCGAGTTCATAGTTGTAACGATCTTTCTTCTCGATGAGTCCCATTTGTGACAAGACGTTTGTCACTTCGTCCGGTTGGAGTGGGATCGGTTTTGCCCCACCACCCGTTGAACCGAGGAAGCCGGTGACGTTTGGCGTGTTGCGGACAACATACCATGAATCGTCAGTCATGACCATCTCTACGAACACATAGCCCGGGAAACTTTTGACTTCACGTTCTTTGATTTTCTTCTCGCCACTCTTCAATGTGACTTCTTCTTGCGTCGTTTCAGTCGGGACGAGGACGCGGAAAATTTTATCTTCCATGTTCATCGAACCGATTCGACGTTCTAGGTTTTCTTTGACGTTATTCTCAAAACCTGAGTACGTCTGGACAACAAACCATTGTTTCTCCACGGCTTTCACCTCTTCCTTAGTTAATCAATAAATTGACGAGATAACTGACGCCAGTATCTACGCCGAACACGAACAGGCCAATCACGACAACAGTCGCGATGACAGTAATGGTATATTTCGTGAGTTCTTTACGAGTCGGCCAACTCGTTTTCTTCAACTCTTTCCATACGTCGCGCAAAAAGTTCATGGTAGCTTCCTCCTACATTGAATACCAATCTACGTTACTTTGATTCCCGATGCAGCGTATGCGCGTTACAGCGGCGACAAAACTTCTTCATTTCAAGCCGTGTCGACACGCCGTCTTTTTTTGTCGTCGAGTACTCTCGAGACCCGCATTCTGAGCAAGCGAGACTTACTTTCTTTGCCATTCATAAGCGCCCCTTTCGACTACTCTCTCTTAAAAAAGAGCGAAAAAAAAACGCCTCCTGTAAATGGCGTCTACGGACAAGGCGCTGCTTTTAAAGTATCACATAGGAGGCACGCGGTCAATAATCGGTTAGCTCGTGAGCATCCGGACGTCGACATGACGCTCGAATTTCTTCTTCACGCGCTGTAACGCATTATCGATCGATTTGACATGACGATCGAGGTCGTCTGAAATCTCTTGATAAGAGCGCCCGTCTAAATAAAGACGCAAGACTTTCCGTTCGAGGTCACTCAAGATCTCATCCATCTTCGCTTCCATGAACGACTGTTCTTCCTGTGTCACGATTAATTCTTGTGGGTCAGTCGGATGTGGTGGCAAGATGACATCGAGCAACGTCCGGTCAGACTCTTCATCAAAAATTGGTTTATCGAGTGACACATATGAATTGAGCGGAATATGTTTTTGGCGTGTCGCCGTCTTGATTGCCGTGATCATCTGGCGGGTAATGCACATCTCGGCAAAGCTTTTGAATGACGCAAGTCGCTCGTCTTTATAATCACGCACACCTTTATAAAGGCCGATCATCCCCTCTTGGACGATGTCCTCATGATCTGCACCAATCAAAAAGTATGAACGTGCCTTCGCCCGCACAAAATACCGGTATCGTTCAATCAAAAACTCGAGCGCGTCGCTATCCCCTTCGTTGCGCGCCAATAAGACCAACTCTTCGTCTGACATTTTTTCAAACTGTTCGTACGGCCATCCGTTCATGCTCGTTACCCCCCGGCGATTGATCCTGAACTATGTAAGGTTGTGTCCCATTATAGGGCTCCCTACTCCTATGCGTCAAACAAATTTCTAAAAATTCCGTCAATTAAATACTGTGTAACTCATATATGTAATAGTATACAACATTCCTTTGCAAAAAAATGTCAAAATCGAAACAAAGACGAGTCCATTTCATGAACTCGTCCGTGATTTCAATCACCTTTTGATTTGCGACGTCGCATTTCTTCAAACTTTGCTTGAATATGTGGTGGAATATCAATCGTCTTCCGATTTGCTTGTTCTTTCTCTAGCGACACGCGCTGTTGCTCAATCAGTGTTTTCGCATGCTTCCAATCTTTCAACAGTTCGGTCGCCGGAACGCGCAATGCGCCTTGACCAAAGATGACCCACTGCTCCGTGAAATCGTTCGTCGCAACGAATAATGTAATGAGCCGGTCATCCACTAATTCATGGGCACGCCGCTCAATCCATTCGTCCGCTGTCTCATTTTCTTTCGTATAGACAACGTCGACCCGACTCCGCTTCTCTTTGGATTCACGACCATATCGCATGTGGGCGTCAAACACGATGGTGACCTCTTTGCCGGACACAGCCTGATATTCTGCCATCGCCTCAATCAACAGATTCCGTGCTTGTTCAAAATCTACATCGCGGAGACTTCTCAAGTGAGGCCACGCGCCGATGATATTATATCCGTCGACAAGAAGGAGCTCGCGCTTCAGGATACTCATGCCAATGGATGACGTGAGCGATGCACCTCATACAGGAGGAGCGCCGCTGCAACAGATGCATTGAGTGACGTGACATGACCGACCATCGGTAAATGAACAAGGAAGTCGCACGATTCGCGCACGAGTCGGCTCATCCCCTTGCCCTCACTTCCAATGACCACAACAAGTGGCATATTTCCATCCAATCGACGATAGTCCTGACTTTCTTTCGCATCGGTCCCGACAACCCACAATCCTTTTTCCTTCAACTCTTCAAGTGTCCGTGTCAAGTTCGTCACACGCGCCACCGGAATATGCTCAATGGCCCCGGTCGAGGCTTTGGCAACCGTTTGAGTCAAACCGACCGAGCGACGTTTCGGAATGATGATTCCATGTGCGCCAACGGCATCGGCGGTCCGTAGAATCGAACCGAGATTGTGCGGGTCTTCGAGCTCATCTAGCAAAATGAAGAGCGGTGTCTCCTCTTTCGAAGCTGCGAGAGCGAACATGTCTTCGACTGTTTTGTATTCATAAGCCGCAACAGCCGCAACGACTCCTTGGTGATGTTCACTGCCAGCCATCTTCTCAAGTTTCGTTTTTGGGACGAATGACACTTGGACCGATGCTTCGTTCGCCATCGCGATGATTTGAGCGAGTGGTCCCTTTTGCTGACCTTCCATAATGAATACTTTATTCATATCACGACCACTTCGCAGTGCCTCGAGTACCGGGTTACGACCGTAAAGGAAGTCAATCCCTTCCTCCATCACATCGACTTCCTTATAGTCAGGGCGTTCTGCCTTTTGGCGACGCGTGCGATCTGGTCGTTCCCCACGAGGGCGGTCAAACGTTCGTTTCTCCGCTCCCCGATTTCCGTCATGTCGTTTCGGTCGACTCGGCTTCGAGTCGTTCGAACGCTTGTTTGATGAGTTCTTCAAGACGATCCCTTCTTTCTGTCAAATAGATATACCCAATCAGTGCCTCAAACGCCGTGGAATAACGATACGTGTGCACATCGACCCGTTTCGGAACCGATCCTGATTTCGCATTCTTTCCACGTCTGACGACAGCCTGTTCCTCTTCCGTCAACGCATCCGTCTCTAACCAAAATGTCACGACGCTCGCCTGCGCCCGTGCATTGACGTAGCGGACCGCGCCCCGGTGCAAGTCATTCGGGCGCGTCAATCCTTTCTCGAGCAGGCGTCTCCGTACAGCCATTTCGTATACCACGTCTCCCATGTAGGCGAGCGCAAGGGCATTCATTTGTTTCGGTTGCATCATAACCGCTTCCACCGAACCCCTTGGGCCGTGTCTTCGAGTTGGATGCTTTGTTCTTTTAGTAAATCACGAATCTCGTCAGCCCGGGCAAAATTACGTGCCGCCCGTGCGTCGTTCCGTTCTTGAATCAATTGGTCGATCTCGGCATCCAATAGTTCTTTTTCTTCTGCCAACGTCAAGCCGAGGACACCCGTCAATTCATCAAATAGCGACAGGACCTGCTCTAGCGTCGCTTTTGCCACATGATCGGCCTTCGCATAAATGTTCGCTTCCCGTGCCAAGTCAAAGAGGACGGTCACGGCGTTGGCCGTATTGATATCATCATCCATTGATTCGATGAAAGACGCCTTGATGGATTCAAGCTTCCGTTCCATCGACTCGCTCGCCTCTCCAAGTCCAGCCGTTACCGACAAGCGATATTCAATATTTTGATAAGCTTCCTTGATTCGGCTCCAGCCGTTCGCCGCTTGTTCAATCAATTCTCGGCTATAGTTGATCGGATGACGATAATGGACAGACAACATGAAGAAGCGCAGGACCATCGGGTCGACTTCTTTCAACGCCTCATGGACGAGGAGGAAGTTTCCGAGCGACTTAGACATCTTCTCATTTTCAATGTTAATGAAGCCGTTATGCAACCAATAGTTAGCGAACTTCGCATGGTTGCAAGCTTCTGACTGAGCAATCTCGTTCTCGTGGTGTGGGAATTTCAAATCATGCCCGCCCGCGTGAATATCAATTGTTGTCCCGAGATGTTTTTTCGCCATCGCCGAGCATTCGATATGCCAGCCCGGACGTCCTTTGCCCCACGGACTATCCCATGATGGTTCATCCGGTTTAGCCGCTTTCCATAAGACGAAGTCGAGCGGGTCTTCTTTCTTCTCCCCGACATCGACACGTGACCCTGCCCGCAAATCTTCAATCGATTGCTGACTCAATTTTCCGTAAGTCTCAAACTTCTTCGTCCGGAAATACACGTCTCCTTCTGATTCATAAGCGAACCCTTCCGTCTCTAATTGACGAATGAATTCGATGATTTCTACCATCGTATCGGTAACACGCGGATGCACGTCTGCCGGTTGAACGTTAAGTGCCCCTGTATCTGCTAAATACGCCTCGATATAGCGATTCGTCAGCGTCTCCGTGTCTTCTCCTAATTCATTCGCCGTACGAATGATCTTGTCATCCACGTCTGTGAAGTTCAAGACGTATTTGACCTCGTACCCACGATACGTCAAGTAGCGACGAACCGTATCGAAGGCGATCGCCGGACGGGCGTTTCCGACATGAATGTAGTTGTAAACGGTCGGACCGCATACGTACATCGATACTTTACCCGGAACAATCGGGACAAACGGTTCTTTTTTATTCGTTAGACTGTTGTACAGCTGAATCATGTGTCTTCTCCTCCATCCGCGTTTCAAGCGTTGCTAATTTTTGTTGTAGTTCATCCACTGCCGCTTCTAAGCGTTCTTGGCATTCGCGGTCCGGATCTGGGAAACGATGATCTAGATCATGTTGCTTCACACGCTTACCGTTTCGGATGACGACACGACCTGGAATTCCGACCACGGTCGAATCAGACGGCACATCGTTCAATACGACCGAGCTCGCTCCGATTTTGACGCAATCGCCGACCGTGATGTTACCAAGTACTTTCGCCCCCGCTGAAATAAGCACGTCACTCCCGATTGTCGGGTGACGCTTCCCTTTCTCTTTCCCCGTTCCACCCAGGGTGACGCCTTGATAGATAGTGACGTCATTCCCGATAATCGCCGTCTCACCGATGACGACACCGAAACCGTGATCGATGAACACGCGGTCCCCAAGCACCGCCCCCGGATGAATTTCAATCCCGGTCAACCAACGACTGAATTGGGCTAATAATTTGGCCACCAGTTTCATGTTACGTTTCCATAATCCGTGCGCGATGCGATGTGCCCATATGGCGTGAAGGCCTGGGTAAGTCAGTGCCACTTCTACTTTCGAACGAGCGGCAGGGTCTAGTTCCAGGACAGTCCGCAAGTCTTCGCGTACACTGCTCCAAAATCCCATAATCGATATCTCCTTTTCTTATACAAAAACAAAGACGCCCCTGTGCCAAGGCACAGAGACGCCGTAAGCGCGGTTCCACTCTGTTTGGGAAAATGCGTTCCCCTCTCAAGTCTCGTTAACGCCGAGTCACGGTCTCGACTACATATCACCGAGACGGCTCAGAGGTGCACTTCTTCGGGGGACACATCTAGAACTCCCAGCCTAGGTTCTAGTCTCTGCAACGTGTCGTACCGCTTACTTTCCTCATCAATGCCTTTATTACGCTAATAGAGTTGTCAGACGCTTCAACACACGCTCTTTTCCGATTAACGAAATGGCGTTCGGGAGTTCTGGTCCATGTGTTTGTCCTGTCGTCGCGACACGGATTGGCATGAACAAGTTTTTCCCTTTTTGACCGGTAGCTTTTTGCGTCGCTTTTGTCGCCGCTTTAATCGCTTCCGGAGTGAAGTCTTCGATTGCTTCGAGCTGCTGTTTGAACTCTGCAAGAACAGCAGGTACCGTTTCACCTGAAAGGACAGCGTTCGCTTCCTCGTCATACTCGATTTCATCTTTGAAGAACAAGTCTGTCAACGCGACGATTTCTGCTCCGTGCGTCATTTGTTCTTTATACAATGCAATCAAGTTTGTCGCCCAATCCGCTTCCTCAATAGATACCGCCTCGGGTAATCGTCCTGCTTCTTGTAAGAATGGTAAACTGAGTGCCACCACTTCGTCAAGCGTGGCCTTCTTCATGTATACACTGTTGATCCAAGAAAGTTTTTGTTGGTCAAAAACTGCCGGACTCTTCGACAAACGTTTCGCATCAAACATTTCAATGAACTCTTCTTTCGAGAAGATTTCTTCTTCCCCGACAGGTGACCAGCCAAGGAGCGAAATGAAGTTGAAGAGCGCTGCTGGCAAGTAGCCGAGATCCGCATATTGTTCGATGAACTGAATGATCGATTCGTCCCGTTTTGATAACTTTTTATGTTGGTCGTTGTAGATGAGCGTCATGTGACCGAATTCAGGATAGTCCCAACCAAGTGCGTCATAGACCATCATCTGTTTTGGTGTGTTCGCGATATGGTCGTCCCCACGCAACACGTGACTGATCTTCATCAAATGGTCGTCCACGACAACTGCGAAGTTGTACGTTGGAATGCCGTCCTGTTTCACGATGACCCAGTCACCGAAATCTTTCGATTCAAACGAGACGTCTCCTTTGACGACATCTGTCCATTTATACGTCACGCCTTCCGGCACACGAATCCGAATAGACGGTTTACGCCCTTCCGCTTCAAACGCTTCACGTTCTTCAACAGTGAGGTTACGGTGCGCACCCGAGTAACGTGGTGCCTCCCCACGTGCGATTTGTGCTTCACGCTCTGCTTCAAGCTCCTCCGAGGTCATGTAGCATTTATAAGCAAGGCCTTTGCTCATCAACTCATTGACGTATTTCTCATAAATCGCAAGACGCTCCATTTGGTAATACGGACCGTAGTCTCCGTCACGACCTGGACCTTCATCCCAGTCGATGCCGAGCCATTCCAAGTATTTCATCTGACTCTCGACACCGTTCAACACATTCCGTTTCTGGTCAGTGTCTTCAATCCGAAGAATCATTTTTCCGCCAGCATGGCGAGCAAATAAGTAGTTAAACAACGCCGTCCGCGCATTTCCGATATGGAGATGCCCCGTCGGACTAGGCGCATAGCGTACACGCACTTCACTCATAATAGTTCCACCTTTCTTCTCTTCTGCCCAAATAGTATACCATTTCTGTCAAGCCCGGTTGAGTAAGATGACCGCTTGCGCCGCAATCCCTTCTTCGCGTCCCGTGAAGCCCAGTTTCTCCGTCGTCGTCGCTTTCACGTTCACCTGCTCGATGTCCGCCTCAAGAAGTTCGGCAATGACCGCGCGCATCTCATCAATGTAAGGACGAAGTTTCGGACGTTGAGCCATGACCGTCGCATCTACATTTCCGAGAACGTAGCCTTGATCTTTCACGAGCTGCCAGACGTGACGAAGCAATACTTTCGAATCTGCATCTTTAAATTCCGGATCCGTATCCGGGAAGTGTTTCCCGATATCACCTGCCGCAATTGCTCCAAGTGCCGCATCCGCAATGGTATGGAGTAACACGTCCGCATCAGAATGACCGAGAAGTCCACGCTCATGTGGGATTTCGATTCCCCCTAAGATTAACGGACGTCCTTCTGCAAATGCGTGTACATCAAAGCCTTGACCAATTCTCATTGTAATTCCTCCTTCGCTAAAATCGCGTCGCCGAACAATAAATCTTCGGGCGTCGTCATTTTGATGTTGTGATAGTCCCCAAGGACCACTTGTACCGATTCGCCGAGCCACTCAAACAAACTGGCATCATCCGTTCCCATCACCTGTTGTTCGACCGCTCGTTCATGTGCCGCCAAAATCGCTTTCGCCTGAAAGGCTTGCGGCGTTTGTGCCAACCATAAGTTTTCACGGGGAACGGTGCGTTCGATGTGATGACGTTGAACTTGTTTGACCGTATCTTTAACGGGTACCGCCAAGATGGCACCACCTTGCAGTGCCGCTTCAGCCACTTGATGCAACTGTTCACGTTTTACAAACGGACGCGCACCGTCATGAATCATCACAATCGTATCGGGTGCAACAACCTTCAGTCCTGCATGGACACTCTGTTGTCGTTCTTCCCCCCCTGCTACGTATGTAACCGGCGTCTTCATCTGTGACGTCATCGCCTCGAACCAGTCACGTTCTTCTGGCCGGATGGCTAACACCATTCGTTCGCACCACGGATCGGTATCGAACGCCTGTAACGTCCAAGCAATAATCGGTTTGTCACGGAGCGTCAGCATCAACTTATTCGCATCCGCACCCATCCGCTTCCCTCTTCCCGCAGCCGGGATGACAACTGTATAAGCTACCATGTTAATACCTCTCTTCGTGAAAAAAGAGAGCGCTCTCGCGTCTCTTTTTGATCCGTTATTCCGGACGGGCAAAAATCATACGGCCTGCAGACGTTTGTAAGACACTCGTCACAACGACAGGAAGCGTCTTCGAAATCAATTTACGTCCGCCCTCCACGACAACCATTGTCCCATCCTCAAGGTAAGCAACCCCTTGATTCTGCTCTTTTCCTTCTTTAATAACTGTCACGACCATCTCTTCACCAGGAATGACAATCTGTTTGACAGCGTTCGCCAAATCATTGATGTTCAAGACCGGTACATTTCGAACCTCACACACTTTATTTAAGTTGTAGTCATTCGTAACGACAATCCCGTTTTTCAGTTCAGCCAGTTTGATCAATTTGATATCGACTTCCGGTACATCTTCAAAGTCTCCATCATAGATCTCAACCTGGATGCGCTTGTTTTCTTGAAGTTCCTTCAAAATGTCCAGTCCACGACGTCCACGATTCCGCTTCAACGTATCCGATGAGTCGGCGATGTATTGCAGTTCGCCGATGACGAACTGGGGCACAATCAATGTCCCTTCCACGAATCCAGTCGTCGCAATATCTGCGATTCGACCGTCGATGATGACGCTCGTGTCTAAAATCTTATCATTCGAGCGTTGGACTGGTTCAGCCGCAGGCTTATCCCGTTCACTCTTCACAAATAGTTTGATCCATTCGTTACGCTTCCGATAGCCGACCGCGAAACCAAAGTAACCAAACAGGGCCGTGACAAAAATCGGGACGATTTTACTCAGTAAGAAGATATTCGTGACTTCAAGCGATACACTGATCAAAAAGGCAATCAAGAGCCCAATGATAAGACCGATCGAACCGAATAAGATATCCCCTACGGGTAAACGAACGAGCCGTTCTTCGACAAAACGAATAAATGCAACAACACCATCTGTTAAGAATAAACTAAGAATGAAGAAGATAAGTCCACCAATCAAACTTGCTACGTATGGAATCGTTAACCACTCCGGCACATTCATGCCAAGGTCTGCTAATAAAAGCGTCGCTTCGATGATTCCGAACCAACCCACGACGAGTCCAATCAAAATAAATCCGATTCGTACAGCAATCTTCACTCATTCCACCTCCTTCTATATGAAATAAAATTTCAAAAAATAACACTTTCATTGTAACACGATTTTTTCAATCACGTTCGTTACAAAGCGTTAAAAACTGCCAGTGGCGACCCGTTAGAACGGAATCGCCAACTGGAGTGCTTCGTCCACTGTCCCGACCCCGACGACTTCAATCCCTGCCGGAGCGGTCCATCCCCCCATGTTATTTTTCGGGATGATGGCCCGTGTAAAACCTAGTTTCGCCGCCTCGGCGACACGTTGCTCGATTCTTGAAACCCGTCGCACTTCCCCGGTCAATCCGACCTCACCGATGCAGACATCCGTCGGACGGGTCGGACGATCGCGGAAACTCGAGGCGATCGAGATGCAAATCGCAAGGTCAATCGCCGGCTCGTCCAGTTTGACGCCACCGGCTGCTTTCAAGTACGCATCCTGCGTCTGAAGCAAGAGACCGGAACGTTTTTCGAGCACGGCCATGAGCAGCGCGACTCGGTTTTGATCAATGCCCGTGGCCATACGTCTCGGGTTCCCGAACGATGTCGGAGAGATGAGTGCTTGGAGTTCCACGAGTACCGTCCGCGTACCTTCCATCGAGGCGACAACGGTCGAACCCGATACGCCCGCCGTGCGTTCCTCCAAGAATATTTCAGATGGATTAAGCACTTCCTCTAGTCCACTCTCTTTCATCTCGAAAATGCCAATCTCGTTCGTCGATCCAAAACGGTTTTTCACCGCCCGTAAAATACGGAACGTATGATGACGCTCCCCTTCAAAATAAAGTACCGCATCGACCATATGTTCAAGTAAGCGCGGGCCGGCAATCGACCCTTGCTTCGTCACGTGACCGACGATGAAGACCGCAATCCCTCGCGTTTTCGCAATTTTCATGAGGGCGGCCGTACATTCTCGAACTTGTGACACGCTCCCTGGCGCCGATTGAATCTCATCCATATATACCGTTTGAATCGAGTCAATGATGACAAATCCAGGTTGCTCCTCATCAATAACCCGTTCGATCATCAACATGTCCGTCTCAGCGAGCACGAACAAGTCATCGGTCGGTAAACCAAGCCGTTCCGCACGAAGTTTTGTCTGTTTGAGAGATTCCTCCCCCGAGATGTATAACACCTTTTTACCACTATGGGCTAAGTGAGCGCTAACCTGTAACAGAATGGTCGACTTCCCGATTCCCGGGTCCCCGCCGACCAAAACGAGTGAACCTGGGACAATCCCACCGCCGAGGACACGGTCAAATTCACGACTATTCGTATGCACGCGCGTCTCTTCTTGTGAGACGACATTCGCTAAGCGTTCCGGTTTCAATTGTCGCGATGAACTATGCACAAAGGCCGCTCCACGTTTGGCTTTCTTCTCTTCTACAAACTCTTCGACGAGCGTATTCCATTCATTACAACCCGGACAACGCCCCATCCACTTGGCTGATTCATATCCGCACGATTGGCAGACGTATTTCGTTTTAATTTTGGCCATAAGTTCCCTTCCTGTCTAAAAAAAGCTCCCTCTAAACGACGAGGGAGCTGAATGTTTTACTGAACTACACCTTCGTTACGAACGACGAACTCTCCATCTTGTACGTCGAGCGCAACTTTACTGCCTCTAGCGATTGTGCCGCCGAGCATTGCTTCTGAGAGGCGGTCCTCCACTTCCCGTTGAAGGGCACGACGGAGAGGACGAGCCCCGTATTCCGGATCGTAGCCGACATCGGCAATTTTATCGAGTGCCGCATCCGTCAAGCTGAAATCAACACCTTGTTCGGCGAGACGCTTCTTAAGTGTCTCTGCCATAAGTTTGATGATTTCTTGAATGTGCTCTTTTTGAAGTGAATGGAATACCGTGATTTCATCAATCCGGTTCAAGAACTCAGGTCGGAACGCTTTCTTCAATTCCTCGAGTACTTTGTCCTTCATTTCCGTATATTCACGTTTCACATCATCTTCCACTGTGAATCCTACATATTTGTTTCGTTGAAGCGCTGCGGCTCCGACGTTAGACGTCATGATGATGACTGTGTTTCGGAAGTCGACTGTGCGACCTTTCGAATCCGTCAAGCGACCGTCGTCTAACACTTGAAGCAAGATGTTGAATACTTCTGGGTGCGCTTTTTCGATTTCATCGAGTAGGATAACCGAGTAAGGTTTCCGACGCACTTTTTCAGTCAATTGACCGCCTTCTTCGTAACCAACATAACCAGGAGGCGAACCGACGAGACGGCTCGTCGCATGTTTTTCCATGTACTCGGACATGTCGATTCGAATGATGGCATCTTCATCGCCAAACATCGCTTCGGCAACTGCACGGGCGAGCTCTGTTTTCCCGACTCCGGTCGGTCCGAGGAAGATGAATGACCCGATTGGACGTTTCGGATCTTTCAATCCGGCCCGGGCGCGACGGATCGCACGGGAAATTGATTTCACCGCATCGTCTTGACCGATGACACGGTTGTGAAGAATCGATTCGAGTTTGAGGAGACGGTCTGTCTCTTCTTCGGCAATCTTCGTGACCGGTACACCTGTCCAGTTCGCAACAACTTGAGCGATATCTTCTTTCGTCACTTCAAGTTTTTCGTTACCTTGCTTGTTCTGCCATTCTGCTTTCAACTCTTCTAACTCATCGCGTAACTTCTGTTCCGTATCGCGAAGGGAAGCTGCTTTTTCAAACTCTTGGCTTTGTACGGCAGAGTCTTTCTCTTTACGAATCGATTCGAGACGGGATTCCAACTCTTTCAAATTCGGTGGTGCCGTGAATGAGCGAAGTCGTACTTTTGATGCCGCCTCGTCGACGAGGTCGATCGCCTTATCCGGCAAGAAACGATCGGAGATGTAACGGTCAGAAAGGACGACCGCCTCATGAATCGCCGTATCTGTAATTGTCACACGGTGGTGTGCTTCATAGCGATCGCGTAACCCGAGTAGGATTTGTTCAGCTTCTTCTGTTGTCGGTTCGTTCACTTGAATCGGTTGGAAGCGGCGCTCAAGCGCTGCATCTTTTTCGATGTACTTCCGGTATTCATCTAGTGTAGTCGCCCCGATACATTGAAGTTCACCGCGAGCCAATGACGGCTTAAGAATGTTAGAGGCGTCGATTGCACCTTCTGCACCACCCGCACCAATCAATGTGTGTAACTCATCGATGAAGAGAATGACATTACCAGCTTGACGAATTTCGTCCATCACTTTTTTCAAGCGATCTTCGAATTCACCACGATATTTCGTGCCTGCGACAAGCGTTCCCATATCGAGCACCATGACGCGTTTGTTTCGAAGCGTTTCAGGTACCTCGTTGTTGATGATTTGCTGAGCGAGACCTTCTACGACCGCTGTTTTCCCGACTCCTGGTTCCCCAATTAGAACCGGGTTGTTCTTCGTCCGACGCGACAACACTTCGATGACACGTTGAATTTCGCCTGCGCGTCCGATGACCGGATCCAAACGAGACTCGCGCGCTTGTTGTGTCAAATCGCGTGCCAATCCGTCAAGCGTTGGTGTTGCGGCGCTCGCCCCAGGTTGCGAAGCATTTGAAGATGACTCCGTGTTCCCGAGAAGTTGCAACACTTGTTGGCGTGCTTTCGTCAAACTGATTCCAAGGTTATTGAGGACGCGTGCCGCGACCCCTTCTCCTTCACGAATCAATCCTAGAAGGATGTGTTCCGTTCCGACGTAAGAGTGTCCCAATTTCCGAGCCTCATCCATCGAGAGCTCAATGACCTTTTTCGCACGCGGTGTGTAATGAATTGTCGATCCATTCTCTGAACCACGTCCAATCAATGATTCTACTTCTTGTTGGATTTTTTCAGAGGTCAATCCGAGGGCGAAGAGCGCTTTTGCCGCGATTCCTTCTCCTTCACGAACCAATCCTAATAAAATATGTTCTGTACCAATATTATGATGGCCAAGACGTACGGCTTCCTCTTGTGCTAAAGCTAATACGCGTTGTGCTCGTTCTGTAAATCGTCCAAACATCATTGACATAACCTCCTTATAGTTGGATCAAACTAAGCCTTGATCTAACGTCCGACGAACAAGTGTCGCTCGTTCTCGATCCCGTTCTTGCGTAGATAATGTTTTCCCGAAATGTTTTTGTAGAAAACCTGATTGTAACCGAACGATGAGTTCATGGAACTTCGGCGGACTCCAATCAGACAAAATCCCTAAGTCACTCGCTAAATGTAAATCAGATAGTCGCTCAATGGCTTCCGTAGAAGAAAGAAGTTTGGCATATCGTAAAATACCATATGACCGATAAAACCGATCCTCTAACTCTTCTTGTCGATGTGCGATGAGCTCTTCACGCGCATGACGTTCTGCTTGAATCACTTGTTCTGTCACTTCCATAAAGTCAGCTAACAGTTGTGATTCATGACTGCCTAATGTCCGCTGATTTGACAGCTGGAACAACCGTCCTGCCGTATCGCTACCTTCTCCGTAACGACCTCGAATCGTATAGCCGAGTTTTCGAAGCTCTCGCAAAATGGGGCTGATTCGACCCGTTAACGTGAGACCCGGTAAGTGTAACATGACCGAGGCCCGGAGTCCTGTTCCGATATTGCTTGGACATGTCGTCAAGTAGCCTAACTGTTCGTCAAAGGCGTATGAGAGTGATTCCGCGCACAGTGCGTCTACTTGAGTCGCTAATTCAAACGCCTCTTTCACTTGATAACCTGGGAGTAAGGTCTGAATTCGTAAATGATCTTCCTCGTTAATCAACACACTGATAGTTTCATCTTCACTTAAAAAGACTGCACTTTCTTCGTTGGTCGCAATGGCCGGACTAATCAAATGTTTTTCCATCAATGCCTGTCGGGTGACTTCATCATAATTACGCATATGAAGATATTCAAATCCCTTTAACCCATGTAACCGTCCTTCGAGACGATCACATAGTTGACGTTCTCCTTCTTTAGAAAGGACTGGCGAAAATACAGTGTCTTTGACGTTACGTGCCAGTCGGATTCTTGTGGAGACAACCAGGTCATCCAATTTGGCACGCTCTTTCATTTTGGGACCAAGTGGATGTGTTAGGAACGTTTCCATTAGACATCACCTTGCCCTTCTAATTGCTTCATTTCTTTTTGAATGCGTGCTGCTCGTTCATAATCTTCTTGTTCGACAGCACGGGTCAACTCCCCTGCCAACTTTTCGAGCCGCTCTTCGATTCGTTCATGTGGTGTACGTAACTGGTCAGGGACCGAACCGATATGATGATCATGTCCTTGTTGATATTGACGTGTGATTTTAATCAGTTCATCACGAAATACGGTATAACACATAGCACATCCTGCTTTTCGTACACGCAATAAATCTTGACGCGTCATCTGACAGGTTGGGCAGCGCTTTACGACCGGCACATAGCCCGTCATAAGTTCTACCGTGCATTGTCGACATAGCCGTTTTTTTACGGGTACGTCCTGTTCCATGACAACGACTTCATTGACAGCCGGTCGCTGTTTACAACGTTCGCATAGCATACGACTTACCCTCCATTACGATAACGAAGTACTTTCATCAGCGCGAGTAGTTGCTGACGTCGAATATAGGAGCGATCGTCAACTTGTAAGTTCAATGCTTCATCTGATAAGAGATGATAAATCAACTGCGCCTCTTGTTCGTGCATCATCTGTTCTTCAACCAATCGAATCAGCACATTTTCAACAAGCTGTTCGTTCAAACGTGGATGTTCATGAATGACATCCATCAAACTAGAGAGAACATCTTGCTTTTCGTGTAAAATAACGCGTCGAATACGAATATATCCGCCACCGCCACGTTTACTTTCTACTAAATATCCTTTTTCGACGGTAAAACGTGTGTTGATGACGTAATTGATTTGGGATGGGACACATTCGAATCGTTGTGCGATATCTTGACGTTTGATTTCAATTGCGTTTGCCTGACTTTCCTTCAAGACTTGCTTCAAATACTGTTCGATGACATCCGAAATATTTCTCATCTCCACCACCCTCTGACCATCTTTGACTTTTGACTATATTTTATCATTGATTTAAAAAAAGGCAAACGAAAAGCGATGCCTCTATGTCGAGAGCATCGCTAAAACAAAAAAACGACCGAGCGTATGCTCGGTCGTCCTGCGTTGTTGCCTGGCAACGTCCTATCCTCACAGGGGGAGATCCCCCAACTACTTTCG